>RFOJ01000119.1 GCA_009926705.1 Acidimicrobiia bacterium | reverse complement strand
GAGCCACGCACTCGTTGCACGTCTCCAAGTAAGTGACTCACGTGCAGCGGCAAATCTGCAGAGAGCCGGGCGGCCACGCGCTCAGTTTCTTGCACGTGGGTGTCGCCAGCAAGTGGCAGATGCAGCGACCATGCCACTACTTCGTGGCCTGCGGTTTCAGCAGCGGCACGAAGCGAAGCGGCATCGTCGAGGGCGACTCCGTAACGGTGCATCGACGACTCGAGCTTGATGACGACGGGATTCTTCGCGGCGATCTGTTTGAGCACGTCAAGATCACGTTGCGATGCCACTGCGAGCACGGCATCGGGGCGAATGAAAGAGTTCGTCGGATTGCCGAGTGCATCGACGGCACCAGAGCGGGTCGAGTCGATGACTCCTGCACCGGCTGGGGTCAATACGAAGGGTCGAAGGTTTGCTGGCACGTCTGCAAGTTCGTGCACGGTACCGACAGCCACGTCACGGGAGATGTCTGCCGCGTGAGGCATGAGGGTGCGACGTCCGAACCCGTAGCCGTTGCCTTTCACGACGGGCAACACATCGCCGAGTATCGCTACCGTTTCACTACTCGAGTCGAAGACTCGAGATGCTCGAGGCGCCGCACATGCACACTTCGATGCTCGTCGTAGGCGACTCGACCTGCCCGCAAGCTGGCGAGTGGGTTGACGTTCAGCAACCTCTCACGCGCGTGTCGGTCGACACCGTCGCGTGGCGCTGAACATCACGTCACCCGGCTCGCCGCTGATGCCACGTCGCGATACCGCTTGCTCTCCACCAATCGGCGGATGCGATCGAAGCCTTCCCAGACCTCGGCGAAGCTTGTAGCAAGCGGCGACATTGCGAGGCGAATACTCGAAGGTTCTCGGTAATCGGGGATGACCTTCGTAAGTTCGCGCATCGCAACAGCAATTTGTTTCGCATCAGGGTGCCGGAGTGTCACGTGGCCTCCGCGACGGAGAGGGTCGCGCGGTGTGACGAGTTCGAAACCGAGCGGGGCCAGCCATTCGTCGTGCAATCGCACCATGAGCGCAGTGCCGAGCGCGGCCTTTGCTGCGATGGCGGGCAGTCCCGCTTCGCCGATCATGCCGAATGCGGCTTCGATGCATCTCATGCCGACGACTGATGGGCTCGCAATCTGGAACCCACGCATTCCATCAGCACGATCAAAACCTTGGCCCATGGCGAACTGGTCGCGCTGCGCGAACCAACCTTGTATCGGCACACGCAGCGTGCTCTGCAGACGCTCGTTCACGTACAACCACGCCGGTGATCCGGGCCCAGAGTTTCCGTATTTGTACGTGCACCCAACGGCAAGATCGACGTCGTCGGCATCGAACTGCATGTCGACTACTCCGACAGCGTGGCTTGCATCCCACACGACGAGGGCGCCCGCATCGTGGGCCATGCGCGTCAGCTGCCGCACGTCATGAAGCGCCCCCGACCGGTACTGCACCACCGACAGCGTGACGAGCGCGGTGTCGCTCCCCAAGTGTTGAGCAAGCATCGCGGGTGTCACGTACTCCTCGCCGCTCTCGTCGTTGATGAGCACGAGACGCTTGCCGTACCTGTCGCAGAGCCCTTCGAGGATGTATCGATCGGTAGGAAAGTTCGCAGTATCGCTCAGCACCGAGCCTCGGTTGGGGCATGACCGGAGTGCCGCGTCGCACAACTGGTAGAAGTTCGTGCTCGTCGTGTCGACAGCGAGTGTCTGACCCGCCTTCGCGCCGAGTGCGACCCTGCCGATGAGGTCGCCGACGCGTTGCGCTTCGTCGATCCAATGCGACCATCCGGTCACGAGCTCGCTACCCCACTCCTCGGTGAGGTACCGATGCACGATGTCGACGGTTCGTTTTGGCAGCCGACCAAGAGAGTTGCCGTCGAGGTAACAGACGTCTGGGTCGGTGATGACGAACTCGTCGCGATACGCGCGCAACGGGTCGGCAGCGTCGAGTTCTGCTGCGGTTCGCATAGTGTCTCACCTTATGCGCAACAGCGAGTCACCATCGCGGCGCACCGAAAGTGGCGGCGTGCAACGCGCCACTACGTACTCTGCATACCTGAGGGTTCCAGAACTGCTCGCCCTGCAGACTCCGCGCGACTCTGGCCCAGAACACGACGAGATGCTCTTCATCGTGATCCACCAGACCTACGAACTGTGGTTCAAGACGCTGTTGCACGAGTTCGCGCGTGCCGGCGAGCGACTGCAGGCTGGGGCGTCCCACGATGCGCTCGCGACGCTCGGGCGCATCCGCACGATTCTGAAGACGCTCGTCAGCCAGGTCGACATTCTGGAGACCATGACGCCGCTGCAGTTCGGCACGTTCCGCGACCGGCTTGACGCCGCGAGTGGATTCCAGTCCGCCCAGTTTCGCGAGCTTGAGGTCGTGCTGGGCAGGCGCGATCCAGCGGTACTCGCGAGCTTTGCCGAGAATTCGCACGAACACGCGACTCTGCAGACCGCGCTGGCTCGCCCGAGTATCTGGCAACACGCCATGGCGTACTTGGCGTCGCGTAAGCATGCGATTCCGCCTGATGTCGTAAGTGCTGATCCTCGTCGTGCATATCAACCTGACTCGCGAGTGCAAGACGCTGTGCTGCAGGCTTACCGCGCCGACGCAGAAGCTGCGCTGGTGCTTGAGCGACTCGTCGACATCGACGAAGGCTTGCAGGAGTGGCGCTACCGGCACGTGAAGATGGTCGAGCGAACCATCGGGCACAAGTCGGGTACTGGCGGCTCGTCGGGTGCGGAGTATCTCGCATCGACATTGTTCCGTCCGGTGTTCCCTGACTTGTGGCTCGTGCGCGACCGTTTCTAGCGAGGTTCGAGAGCACGATGTGATGACGACCGACTGGAACCCCCTGCTGCGCGGCGAGTTCGAGAAGCCGTACTGGAAGCAACTGCAGGCGTTCGTCGATGACGAACGTCGTCGCCACACGGTGTATCCGTCTCGTGAAGACGTGTTTGCCTCGCTTCGTACCACGTCGTACGCCGACGTGAAAGTCCTCGTCCTCGGGCAAGACCCGTACCACGGCCCCGGGCAGGCTCACGGCCTGTGCTTCTCCGTGCAACGCGACGTCGAGCCTCCTCCGTCACTCGTGAACATCTTCAAGGAACTACGCGACGACATTGGTATCCCAGTCCCCACGCACGGAAACTTGGAGACTTGGGCACGACGCGGTGTCTTACTCTTGAACACCACGCTCACGGTGCGCGCC
>RFOJ01000118.1 GCA_009926705.1 Acidimicrobiia bacterium | reverse complement strand
ACACAGCACCTTCATGTGGAGGAACGTGAATGTGCGGTGTGCGGTCGGGGGAGACTTCAACGTCACCAACGCCATCGCGGCCGCGACCACCGCGGCCGAACTCGGGATTAGCACTGATCGCATCGCCGCTGGTCTGGCGCGACTGCCGCGCATTCCCGGTCGTTTCGAGAACGTGAACCCCGAAGGCTCGTTCGCGGTGCTCGTCGACTACGCACACACCCCTGAGGCGATGCGCAACGTGATCGCGGCGGCCCGCCAAGTGGGCGGACAAGATGCCTCGGCATCAAAGCGCGTGATCGTGGTGTTCGGCTGCGGTGGAGACCGTGACGCAAGCAAGCGCCCCGAGATGGGGGCTGCTGCGTGCGCCGCTGATCGCGTCATCGTGACGAGCGACAACTCGCGCAGCGAGGATCCGCAGGCGATCGTTGACGCGATCGTCGCAGGAGTGCCGGCCCCGGAACGCGGCAAGGTGGTCGTCGAAATCGACCGGCGCCGAGCGATCAGACTCGCATGTGCCGAGGCACTTGCCGGTGACGTCGTGGTCATCGCGGGTCGCGGTCACGAAACGGTGCAATCGATCGGCGGACGCGAGTATCCGTTCAGCGACGCACTCGTCGCACGAGAGTTGTTGGAGGCTGCTCGATGATCGCAATCCTCATGGCGGCAGGCATCGCAATCATCTTGTCGATTGGTTTCACGCGCCTCTTGATCGCGTTCTTCGCGCGACTCGGCAAAGGCCAACCGATTCTCGGTGCCGAAGACCGTGGCCCGACGCACCACATGCACAAACAGGGAACACCGACGATGGGTGGCATCGCGATTCTGTTTGCGGCATTCGTCGGGTGGCTTATCCCGCATGTGCGCGATGGTCTGGCGTTCTCCGATCAGGCGCTCATCATGTGGCTGGCTATCGCCGTGCTCGCCGGATTCGGCTTTCTCGACGACTTCCTGAAGGTGCGACGTCAACACAATCGCGGCATCTTCTGGAAGAAGAAGGGCTGGATCACCTTTGGCATTGTCGTGCTGTTGATGTGGCTGCTCGCCACGCAGACCGGCGTGAGCGAGACAATCTCGTTCACACGCGCTGAAGTGCCGGGTTGGGACGTCAGCACGCCCGTGTGGGTGGTGTGGACGGCGCTCATGGTGTGGGCCACTACGAATGCGGTGAACGTGACTGACGGTCTTGACGGCCTGGCGGCTGGGTCGGCGATGTTCGGTTTCGGTGCATTCGGTCTCATCGCGTACTTCGCGTTCCGTAACTCAGACATCTACTCGGCGATCGTGAACCCCCTCGACCTCGCGGTGCTCGCGGCTGCAATGGCCGGCGCATGTGGCGGCTTCTTGTGGTGGAATGCAGCCCCGGCGCGAATCATCATGGGTGACGTCGGTGCGCTCGGCATCGGTGCAGCGCTCGGATTGCTCGCAGTCACCACCAATACGCACTTCTTGCTCCCGATCATCTGTGGCATCAACGTGATGGAAGCCGGTTCCGTCGCGATTCAGATGGGGGTCTTCAAGGCGAGTGGTCGCAAGAAGCGTCTCTTCAAGATGTCGCCGATCCATCATCATTTCGAACTGTCCGGCTGGCCTGAGACCACCGTGATCATCCGCTTCTGGCTCTTGGCGGCGTTGTGTGTGGCGGCAGGTGTGGCGCTCTTCATCGCCGACTTCACCAACGAGATTCGACTCATCGGAGAGGCACTGCCGTGAGCCCGTGCCGTTCGTTCGAGGTGACGGCGTGACGACTCTCGTTTACGGACTCGCTGTCGCCGGACGTAGCACTGCGCGGTTCCTCGCATCTCGCGGCGAGAAGCTCGTCGTCGCCGACGACCGTCCTTCGAGCGACAACGCTTCGTTCGCCGAGTCGATTGGTGCAGAGCTACTCGAGGGCCCGGAGGCGGCGATGGCTTGCGCGCGACGCATGAGTGAATTCTCGAGACTTGCGCCGAGCCCCGGCGTGCCGGAGACGCATCCGGTGATTGTGAGCGCCCTTCGCGCCGGCATAGAGATCGTCTCGGAGATCGAACTGGCGTACCGCCACGAGCAGACTCGCGCCGTGCCGAGACCAATCGTTGCCATCACCGGCACCGACGGCAAGACCACTACAACGCTCATGGCTGCGGCGATGCTTGCCGCATCAGGTCGTCGCGCGGCAGCAGTGGGCAACACCGAGACCCCGTGGGTGGAAGCGCTCGACGAAGATCATGACTGCTTCGCCGTGGAGTGCTCGAGCTTCAGGCTCCATTACACGCGTGACTTTCGTGCCGAAGCCGCCGCATGGTTGAACCTCGCACCCGACCATCTCGACTGGCACCGCGACCTCGACTCGTATCGCTCGGCAAAAGCAGGGCGTCGGCGCGCGCCGGTGACGTCGCGGTCGCTCCGATGCGCGACGAGTCGATCCAAGCGAGCGCACGCATGACCCCGGCACGGGTCGTGACGTTCGGTCTCGACAAAGGCGACTACAGGGTCGAGAATGGCGCGCTCGTCGGCCCGCACGGTCGAATCATTGACGTCGGACAACTCAGCCGTGCGTTGCCACACGACGTGACGAATGCGCTCACCGCCTGCGCGCTCGTGTTGGAGTCGGGCCTCGGCACCGTCGAAGGTGTCGCCAATGCACTCTCGCGCTACCACCACGCACCGCATCGCATTCAGTTCGTCGCCGAAGTCGATGGCGTGTCGTACTACGACGACAGCAAGGCAACGAGTCCCCACGCTGCGCAGGCCGCACTCACGTCGTTCGATCGCATCGTGCTGATCGCAGGCGGCAAAAACAAGGGGCTCGATTTGTCATCGATGGCGAGTCAACCGCAACGCATGCGTGCCGTGGTAGCCATCGGTCACTCGGCAAACCTCATCGAAGAGGCGTTCAACGGCATCTGTCGCATCGAACGAGCCGAGTCGATGGAAGCCGCAGTGAAGACCGCACGGCAACTTGCCGACTCCGGCGACGTGGTGCTGCTGTCGCCGGGGTGCACGAGTTACGACTGGTATTCGAACTACGGCGAGCGGGGAGACGACTTCGCGCGCTGTGTTCGGGCAATGACAAAGGAGAAATGAACATGACTGCAGTGAACGTCGACAACAGCGGGGCATTCGCGATTCCGTCGCTCAGCGAGCGACGTGCGGCGGCGCTCGCCGGGCGCCGAATCTCCAACGCGCGCGTCGAGACGAAAGCCGAACCGCATATGGTGTTCTACGGCATATTGCTCATCGTCAGCGTGTTCGTGGCGATCGGCCTCGTCATGGTGCT
>RFOJ01000117.1 GCA_009926705.1 Acidimicrobiia bacterium | reverse complement strand
TCGCTGCCGATTTCGAGAGCATCTACGTAGAAATTCAGCGCTGACCGCGCCGTGCCTAGGCGCGGCAGTTCGCGCGAGGGCGCCGCGCGGTGTGGGTGCGCCGTGCTGGTGGTGCGCAAAGCGTCTAGCCTTCGCGTCGTGACGAGCGTGCACGAACCGACGGTTCGGAAGGCTGGCGGCGAGGTCGCTGGTGGCGCAGGCGAACCCAAGGTGCACCTGCAGCGCAAGGTGCCTGGCGCCGTTTCGGCCGGAGTGCGGTCGCTAGCCGGCGGTCGCCGCGTGGTGTGGGTGGAATTCGACGACTCAGTGCACAAAGGAGCCCTCTCCAGTGCTGCTTCGCAGGTGCTAACCAACGCCGCCAACACGGCCCGCGACAAGCGCTTGCCGCTCGTGCTGTCGATGGCGTCGTCGGGCGCCGACATCCTCGAAGGCGTCGCCGCACTCGACGGTTGGGGTCAGGCGGCACGCGCGATTACCCAGTGCTCGGGCGTGGTGCCGACCGTTGCCATCGTGCACGGCCCGGCGGTGTCGGGGCCGGCACTGCTCATCGGGTTGTGCGACGTGACCATCATGACGAACGACTCGTACGCATTCGTGTCGGGCCCGACGATGGTGGCGCAGATGACCGGCATCGAAGTGAGCAACGAAGAGTTGGGCGGCACGGATATTCACTCGCGACAAAGCGGTGTGACGAGCCTGGTTGCCAACGACGTCGAACATGCGACTGCGCTGCTTGAAGAAGTGTTGCGCTACCTACCCGACCACGTCGACGAACTGACGGCGATGATTGAGACCGGCGACCCGGTGAATCGGCCGTGCCCCGACCTCGACACGATTCTTCCGGCGTCATCGACCGGCAGCTACGACGTGCGCAAGGTGATTGAGTCGATCGTCGACGACGGCGCGTACCTCGAGCTGCGTGCTGGGTGGGCCAGCAACATCGTCACGGCGCTCGCGTCGATGGGCGGTCACTCTGTCGGCATCGTCGCTAACCAGCCGCTCTCGCTCGCAGGCACGCTCGACATTCAGGCGTCGCAGAAAGCGGCGCGGTTCGTGGCGTTCTGCGATGCATTCAATATCTCCATCGTCACGCTTGTTGACACACCGGGCTTCTACCCCGGAAAAGACCTGGAGTGGCGCGGCATGATTCGCCACGGCGCACAACTCGTGTTCGCCTATGGGCGAGCGACGGTGCCGCGCGTGTGCGTGATCATGCGCAAGAGCTATGGCGGCGCCTACATCGTGATGGATTCAAAGAAGATGGGTAACGACATCTGCATCGCTTGGCCCACCGCCGAACTCGCGGTGATGGGTGCTGGTCAGGCAGCCGCCATCTTGCAGCGCCGCGCGACGCCCGAAGAACGAGCGCAGTTTGAGCGCGACTACGAAGAACGCCTGTTGAACCCGTACGTGGCGGCCGAACGCGGCTACGTGGATGCCGTGATCGCCCCGTCGGAGACGCGCACCGAGGTGGTGGCGGCGCTCGACATGCTGTCGAGCAAACGTGAGAAGTTTCCCAAGCGCAAGCACGACAACGGCCCGCTGTAAACGGGGTTGGTGCGTCGTGTGCGCACGAATTGGTGGGATGGCGCGTCGTGCGCGCGCGTTCGTCAAGTAGCGTGAGCGAGCGGGAGAGGAAGCTCCCGACACCGAAATTCGAAAGGCCTCACGATGGCTGAGACAATCACAATCATTGATGACCGCACTGGCAAGCAAGTAACAGTCCCGATCACCGGAGGCGTGTTTCCCTCCTCGGCACTTCGCCAGCTCGACCCCAAACTGCGGGTGTACGACCCAGCGTTTCTCAGCACCGCGGCGTGCAAGTCATCCATCACCTATCTCGACGGCGACGCGGGCATCCTTCGCTACCGCGGCTACCCCATCGAGCAGTTGGCCGAGAAGTCAACCTTTCTCGAAGTGGCCTACCTGCTGCTAAACGGCGAACTGCCCACCGACGCGCAACTGGAGAAGTGGTCGTACGACGTGATTCATCACACGATGATTCACGAGAACATGCGCAAGCGCTTCGTCGACGGTTTCCACTACGACGCGCACCCAATGGGCATGTTCACCTCGGCCATCGCCGCGCTCGGCACCTTCTACCCCGACGCAAAAGACATCCACACGAAAGAATCGCTCGACAAGCAGACGCTGCGCCTGATCGCAAAGTCGCCGACGATCGCGGCGATGTGTTACCGCTTCAGCATGGGCCTGCCGTTCGTGTCACCGAACAACTCGCTCGACTACTCAGCCAACTTCTTGAACATGATGTTCCGCATCGGCGACGACCACCGCGTGAACCCGGTGCTCGCCAAGGCAATGGACCTCTTGTTCATCTTGCACGCCGACCACGAGCAGAACTGCGGCACCACCGCCATGCGCGTGGTTGCATCGTCGAACGCCGACCCGTACAGCGCGGCTGCTGCTGCGTCGTCGGCGCTCTACGGCCCGCTGCACGGTGGAGCCAACGAAGCTGTCGTGCACATGCTGAGCGAGATTGGTTCGATCGACAACGTGCCGACGTTTATCGCCGACGTGAAGGCCGGTAAGGGCCGCCTGATGGGCTTTGGCCACCGCGTGTACAAGAACTACGACCCGCGTGCCAAGATCATCAAGAAGGCGGCGTACGACGTGTTCGAAGTGACGGGCAAGAACCCGCTGCTCGATATCGCGCTGAAGCTCGAAGAGGCAGCGCTGAAAGACGACTACTTCGTGCAGCGCAAGCTGTACCCCAACGTCGACTTCTACTCGGGCCTCATTTATCAGGCGCTCGGGTTCCCCGTCGAGATGTTCACCGTGTTGTTCGCGATTCCGCGCATGACTGGTTGGCTCGCGCACTACGCCGAGCTGCTGCGTGACGACGACCAGAAGATTTCGCGTCCGATGCAGTGGTACACGGGCGTCGACGCGCGCGACTACGTGCCGCTCAACAAGCGCAAGTAACTCGCCCGCCCTGATGGGCGGCGTGGACTGTGCCGCGCCAGGCGCCGTGGACTGTGCCGCGCCAGGCGCCGTGCGGTCAAGCTGAAGAAGTGCGCTGCGGGGCGCTTGCTTAGGGTCGCGACACTTCGCGCCAATACACGACCGTCTCCCGCCAGCGCGAGAACCCGAGCGACTCGTACAAGCGATACGCCCCCGTTGGGTTGTCGGAGTCGACATTGATCGCGGCATGCTCTAGCCCTGCGTCTCGATACGCGTTGAGCGCCGCAGTGATGAGCTGCGTGCCAATGCCCCTGCCACGCAGCTCATCACTGCGGCGCTCAACGCGTATCGAGACGCAGGGCTAGAGCA
>RFOJ01000116.1 GCA_009926705.1 Acidimicrobiia bacterium | reverse complement strand
CAACGGCGGGTCAGCCATCACGTCATATGAATGGACGATTAACAACGGCGTCACTTGGACCACGTTTGGTGCCGGAATCGTCAACTCGCCTGTGACGATCTCGGGGCTTGCCTCCGGAACGACCTACTCCATCAAGGTTCGTGCGGTCACGAGTGCAGGCCCGGGCACTGCTTCAGTTGCCTATAGCGCTTCGACCCTGTCGCCTCCGAGCTCCGGTGGCGGCACAACAACCACTTCCACTACTTCGACCACCTCGACGACATCGACCACCAGCACCACGTCGACCACGACGACGACTCTGCCGACCACCACGACGTTGCCTGCCACGACGACGACAGTTCGCAGGACTACGACAACTTCCACGACCGTGCGCAGCAGTTCGTCGACGTCGACAACATCGACGACGGTGCGCGGCGGTTCATCGACAACTTCCACGACCGTGCGCGGCGGTTCGTCAACGTCGACAACATCGACGACGGTGCGCGGCGGTTCGACAACCACGACGGCAGCATCTGGCGGCGGCGTGACGACAACGACCGCTCGCAGCGACGCCGCAACAACCACGACGACGTCGACAAGCGTTCCTGGCACCTCTGCTGGCGGCGGCTCCGGAGCAGCATCAACCTCAACTTCACCGACCTCTACAACCTCGACGACGCCGGCGACTTCAACGACGACAATTCCTCCGTACGTTCCGCTCGTGGTGGAAACTGGCGAAGCCGATGCGCGTGGCAACGCCGCACCACTCGGGGCACCAGTGACCGTCGAAGTTGGCACTACGGCGATCGCCGTTCAAACCGGAAGTTCGGCAGTCGCGGTGTCGGCGGTGCAAGCCGCGACCGACGCCCCGGGCAGTCTCGTCGAGCAACCGCTGCTCAGCGATCAGGTCATCGTGGTCGCGCGTTCGGCGATGTTCCTCGCGACGGGCTTCGGGTATGCACCGAACAGCCCAGTGCAGATTTGGCTCGACACACCGCCGGTGCTACTCGACACGGTCATCACAGGCGCTGACGGTTCATTCCGCAGCGTCAGCGCGCTTCCGAAGGCAGCCGCTGCGGGACAACGCACATTGCGCGTGTTGGTGTTCCCGCAGGGCTCGACTCCGCTGCCTGAGGTCAGCGCCGGTGCAGACGCGGTGAAAGAGGTTGCGTTCGGCGTCGTCTTGCTCGACGACTCGGCGTATGCCGCCGTGCAGAACGGTGCTCTGACGCTCGACGAGGTCAGCCGGGCGTTCGTCGACGGAATAACTGGCGTGAAGCCACTCGACGTCGGTCATGCTTCTGGCTGGATTGGCTTGCTGATGCTGCTCATGCTCATTGCGGCGTACACGGGAGACGCCCCACTCATCGCGTCGCGTCGTCGCTCGGTGGCGGTCGTCAGTGCAATGTTTGACGAAGCGTTGTCGTTGCGTCGACTCGGCAGGCGTCGTTATGCGCTCGCCGCTGCAGCCGCGGCACTTGCGCTGGTCGGCCTCGTTGGCAGCGACTTCGTGCCCGTCTACCCGACGACGCTCGGCTTTGCGGCCCTGATGTTGATTGCCGCCATCGACCCGCTCGCTGGTGTCGCTGCTGGCGTCGTCGGTTTCGCTGCGGTGTTGCTCGGCGGCGGTGTCACGACGAGCGAGGAACTGCGAGCAGCAATCGTGATGGCAGTGACCTATGCGGGGGCTCCGTTCTTCGCATCCGCGGTCGCACGTCGCATCAGGCGCACTGCACCGACGGCTGTAGCGACGTCGGTCGGGTTGCTCACATATCTGGTTACAGCCGCGGCGATGACTCGAGTCACTGGTGCACTCTTGCGAGCTGAGCTGGAGATTGACCAATCGATCGTGCTGCTCGTTGCCCCCGCCGCGATAGCACTCGCAGTTCGAACCGTGTTCGACCAGCAGTACGAGCAGTCGCACCGACGCGAGCTGTCGCTGCGCCGCATGCCGATGACGGTCGGCCTCGTGCCGGCGGCACTCGCGGTGCTGGGCTTCGTGCTGCTCTCCGAAGTGCTGATCGATGACGAGTCACTGCTCGCACTGTTGCTGCTCGGAGTCATCGTCGCGTTGCGCCAGGCGAAGTCGACGTCGCGACCTCAGCAGACTGCGTCGCCCTCGAGGTTGCGTCGCGGCGGCGGTCGAACACTCGGGTCGAGGCGTCCACCAACATCACGCACCCGATAAGTACCTTGTATCCGTGCCATCAAGTGCCCGGAAAGCCACGAAACGCTCGGCTGGCGGACGCCCGCAGACCGGTTCTCAGCGCGGCCGCACGATGCGGGATGACGCCTCGGGCCAGCACACCCGTACCCACGACGAGGTAGACCCCTCGACCAAGTTCCGCGTGGTGCAGGGCGACCCCGTCTTGCGGCCGATGCTTGCCGAGCGAGCGGGCGAGCTGATGGGCATGTTCTTCCTGGTGCTCGGGGTGCTGCTGTCGCTCTCGGTGTACGTGAGCGTGGTGGGGCCGGTCGGCCGCGGCCTCGACACATCGCTGCGCTGGACGGTCGGCCTTGGTCGATACGTATTACCTGTTGTCTGCCTGGGCCTCGGTGTGGCGCTGCTCAAGCGGGTGAGCATCGAGCACCGCGTGCGGCTGACCTTCGGGTGGCTGGTGGTGTCGGTGGCACTGCTCGGTGTTTCTTGCGGCGAATGAACTGACCGTCTCATTGGGTGCCCTCGAGGGTGCTGGCGGGTGGCTTGGCTGGTTGGTGGGCGAGCCGCTCGAGTCGTCGCTCTCGCCGGTGGGTGCCGTGGTGATCTTGGCGCCGACGATCGTGCTCGGCTTAATGCTTGCTTCAGCGAAGTCGCTGCCCGATCTCTGGCGTTCGATCAAGGGGCTCTTTACGAAGTTAGATGAAGCTGCGCGCCGCTACCGCGAAGGTGGTGATGCACCGTTTGATGTTGAGAGCGACACGAGCGTCGTCGCCGGAGTTGACGACCTCGAAGCCGCCCGCCGCGAGCACGAAGAAGCAGCATCGCGTGGCGACATCTACGACCACACGCACGACGGAGACTTCGTCGACGGTACGGACGGGCGAGGGCGAACCTGACGGCGAAGAGCCCGAGCGCAAACCACGCAAGCCGCGCTTGCGAGTGGTGAAACCAAAGCCAGAGCCGAGCGCCAAGCCGTCAACGAGCAAACCGGTGAAGGGCGAACAGCAGCAGATGCCGCTCGGCCCAGGTGCGCAGCCATCGTCGTGGAGTCTTCCGCCGCTCGATCTGCTGGCGCTCACTAGCAATAAGCGCGCCAACGAAGACGCTGTTGCCGAGCGAGGCCACGCCCTCGTCGCCGCGCTGTCGTCGCATGGCGTCGACACCAAACTCGTCGGTTTCACGCGCGGCCCGACCGTCACGCGC
>RFOJ01000115.1 GCA_009926705.1 Acidimicrobiia bacterium | reverse complement strand
CAGAAAGAGAGAACAACCACCATGTACACCCTCGGAGCACTCCTCCTGGCAGCAATCCTGCTCGGCGCGGTCGTGTCGGTCATCGACTCGGTCCTTCGCCTCGTAGGTCTCCACGGAGTCATCGCCAAGATCCCGGTCGTCGGGGCGCACTGGGGCCTCATCATCAGCATTCTGATGGTCTGGCTCACGGATGTGAACCTCGCTGCCAATTGGGGTCTCGGATTCAAGGACGACTGGATGGTGTGGGTCGCCAACGGCGCCATCATCTACGGCATGATTCCGGTCAAGGATGCGGCGATCTCGATGATCAACAAGGGATTCAGGATGTAACGAGCGGCCCAGCCGCTACGCACAACCCGACCCGGCGACCGTGCCCCTTCACAGGGGAATCCCACGTCGCCGGGTCGACCTTTTGTAGGCCGACCCCCAGTCGCTCCAATGCGGCCTGCATAACCGGTGGACGCGCACGGTTCGCCCCGTCGCTCACCTTGAGGGCGACTGCCCGACCGTCGGGAAGTCCGACGGCAAACACCGCCTCGGCCCCGTCTTTTGCAACTGCACCCGGAACGCCCTGCATGAGCATCGTCACGTCGCGCGTCGGGCCACCGACCATCTCTGGGTGGGCAGTCATCGCCTGAGCCACGTGGTGTGCCGCGCTACCAGGCTGTGCAGTCGCGATCGTGCGAAATGCACGAGCCAGCCCGATGAGCGACATCGCGTGTGCCGGTGCACCGCACCCGTCGACGCCGATGTGTGCCGCAGGTTCGCCAGCGAGCGACGGAATCATCGCAGTGATGTGCTGCTGCAGCGGGTGCTCTGGCGACAGGTACGACGAGTCGGTAGCCCAGCCAGCGGCGACGCAGGTGGCGAGCATGCCGGAGTGCTTGCCGGAACAGTTCATCTGCAACGCCGTTCGCTGCTTACCGTCGCGAATTGCCCGCTCGTGCTCCGTGTCGTCGAGTGGATAGTCGGTCGTGTTGCCCAGTGCCGACTCAGTGAGGCCAGCAGACGCCAGAATTTCTTGCGCCGCAGCAAGATGCTCTGGCCGGCCGTCATGGCTCGCGCAGACGAGCGCCAGCAACCGAGGTGGGAGTTCGAGCCCCGAGTCGACCATCGCGGTGGCCTGCAGCGGCTTCATCGACGAGCGCGGATAGATGACGACGTTTGGGTCTCCAACGCTGAAGGCGATCGAGCCGTCTTGGTTGAGCGCGACGACCGCACCGAAGTGCTGCGACTCGATGATGCCGCTGCGGGTGGTGTGAGCGATGAGTTCGTAGGACCTCGCCGGAGAGTTGCGTGCAGTCATCGAAGTGTCGCCCTTCTGAAGTAGGTCATCGAATTGCCAAGTTGATGAATCCGACGACAGTCGAAGACGATTTGGTAAGCGTAAGTTTCAGGCGGCAGATGCCCGGTTTTGTCAGCGTCAAGCGATTGGTTCGCGTATTCAACGTGCATTGTTGTCGAGACTTTGCAACCGGGGCCACCACGATCTTGCGCACGTCGGTGCGGTCAACTGCCAGCGTGTTGAGCAGTGCAGTAGTGCTGAGCGACGTCTGACGCTCAAAAAGCGGCGTCGCAAAGGTGAAGGCGGCACCCACTGCTGTGCCCGCGGCATTCGTCGCCGCGGCGCGCCAGAAGTACGTCGTTCCTGGCGTCAGACCAGAGAAACTCGCCGAGAGCGTTGCGACTTCCTCGCCGATGATGTCGCCCGCCACGATTGATCCGACGACTGTCGAGAAGTCGGCGACCGTCGACAGCTGGAAGAACGCCTGCGTCGAAGCACTATTAGCCCCGAACGTGCCCGTGACGACGACGGAATCTGACGCGACCGAAGATGCAGCACCGCTGGTCACAATCGGCAGACCGCCAAGCGTGGTGAACGACGCGATGGCTCCAGAAACCGTGCCTGCCAAGTTGGTGGCATTGGCGCGGAAGTAATACGTGGTGCCGGGCACCAAGTCGATCGCAGCTACTTCGAAAGCCGTCGGAGCATTACCCGAGACCTTCGTGGCTTCGATCGTGGTCGTCGCCCCGCTCAGATCGGGTTGCAGGCCGTACGTAAACGACGTGGTGGTCAGCAAATTGCTGGCGATAACGGTGCCGGTCAGCACTGCGCTGGTGGTGCGCACGCCGACCGCGCTCGCGGTGGTGACTGTCGGCAGTGCTACTGAGTTGGTCGCGTCGAGTGCGAGTTTCACGAGTGCCGGAAACGCCGACGGCACGAAGCCCGTCATCGATGGTCGGCTCGACGGCGAGCACGGGCCCGATGCAGCGGAATTGATGCCGATGAGGACAATCTCGTTGCCCACTTGGGTGATTACTGGTCCGCCTGAGTCGCCTGAGCAAATGCCGGTTGTCGCGGTCTGGCTCGCGGTGAACGACCCCGGCCAAGGAGAGCCGAAACTGAGAGGTTGGTTGATCTGATTCGGCGTCGGCGACGACGGTCCGCTTGGTGACGTGCGACCGTAACCGAGAAAAGTGACGAGGCGTCCGTCGCGCGACCATGCGCTCACTTCGTCAACCGTCGCGAGTCGTGTGATGGTGCCGCCAGAGAGCTCCGACGAGAGCACGATGAACGCGATGTCGTCGGGTTGGGAGAAGTCGCTGAACTTACGAAATCCGTCGACGACGATGATCTGACTCTGTGTCACGGTCTGCGGCGACTGTTGCGTGCTCACCCCAGGTGCGAACACCGAGATGGGGCTCGTCGTCACGGTGCCCGACGAGTTGACGACACAATGGCCTGCTGTCACAACGATGCGACTCGTCCAGAGGGCACCGCTGCACGAACTGCTGCCGTTCAGGACTCGCACCACCGCGTTGTTGCCGAGAGCCGAGGTGCCGCCGACAACGGCGTTCGTCGGCGCAGATGTCACGAGGCTCGCACAGACAGCGACAATCGAGACGACTGCCGTTCGAATCACAGCGCGACATTTGCTCGGCACGACGCCAAGGCTATGAGAACGTCGAACTTGCGTCGTTAGGCTCGCCGTATGACGTTCAATAAACCCGCCCCCGATCTCGCAAAAATCCATGCCGCATGGGAGAAATGGGAGAAAGGCGAGGAGCAACCAGGTCGAACGCTCGCATCTCTGAAGACCGCTGGGCTTGATGAAGTGATCAAACAGCTGGTCGCAAGCGGTTGGAAGCCGGCGGCGTAGAGACGTTTGTCCCGTCGCAACGTCGGTCAGCAATGACGAACCTCCCACGACGCGCCGGAGGTCGACAACAACTTCCGCGACCGGCCGATTGGCGCGAGTTGTCGCATGCTCCCTGGTCACGCCTTGACACGTCGGCGTTGAACGATTTCGCGGCCGTGCGGGAATCACTGGCACGGTTCCGCCCGGACGCGCAATCTCTGCAGGTGCCAGCGGATGCGCAGCCGTCAGCCGTGCTGGTGCCGCTTTATGCCTCGAGTGACGGCCCGCGAGTGCTTCTGACGCGGCGCTCTGAGTTGCTCAACTCGCACAAAGGGCAGATTGC
>RFOJ01000114.1 GCA_009926705.1 Acidimicrobiia bacterium | reverse complement strand
CGCGCATCACCTGCCCGACTCACCGCGCATCACCCAGTGGTTACGAGTGAGTGCCGGACAGGTGACCCCGAGCTCGGCTGACCAACAATGACCAACGACCCCCGCCGCGACGACCTGCCACCGAGCACCACCCTGCAAGGTCAGTTGTCGCGCCTCCTTGCTTCGCTCGGTTCCGACGATGCAGCGAGCGTGCGCGGCGTGTTCGGCGCGTGGGCCGAACTGGTCGGTGACGCCGTCGCCGAGCACGTGCAACCGGTCAAACTCGACCGCTCTGCCCTCGTGGTGGAAGTTGACGACCCACATTGGGCCACCGAAATGCGCTTCCTCGAAGCATCGTTGTGCGAAAAAATCTCGCGACTCACCACGACGCCAGTCACATCACTCGAGGTGCGCGTAAAACGCCGATAAATCGGTACTTTTTTGCGTGCAGGTTCCTCTTTTCGAGTCGTGCACACAACTACAATGAGACGACTGAACATGACCGATTTTTGCCCTCATCGCCACGCATTCGGCGGGGGACCGCGATGGCAGTGAACACCTCGGGAGACGCCACCAAGGGCACGTCCCGCAAGGGTTCGGCGTCGTACGGCGCCAAAGACATTCAGGTGCTCGAAGGCCTCGACCCGGTGCGCCGCCGCCCAGGCATGTACATCGGTTCGACCGGTCTGGCGGGTCTCCACCACCTCATCTGGGAAGTCGTCGACAACTCCGTTGACGAGGCAATGGCTGGCTTCTGCAACAAAATCATCGTCACCTTGCATGCCGACGGCTCGTGCGAAGTGATCGACAACGGACGCGGTATCCCCGTCGACCCGTACCCCTCCGGCCCACACAAGGGCAAGAGTGCACTCGAAGTGGTGCTCACCGTGCTGCACGCCGGAGGAAAGTTCGGCGGCGAGGGATACAAGGTGTCCGGCGGTCTGCACGGTGTGGGTGTCAGCGTCGTCAACGCGCTCTCAGTGCGCGTCGTCGCCGAAGTGCATCGCGACGGCACGCACTACCGACAAGAGTTCGTCGAAGGTGGCAAACCGAAGGGCAAGCTGCAAAAGGTCGGCGCGTCACCCGACAAAACAGCCCGCGGTACCTCGATTCGTTTCTGGCCAGATCCTGAAATCTTCCAAGCTGAAGGTGTCGAGTTCGTCGCGCGCACTGTCACCGAGCGCTTGCAAACCATCGCGTTCTTGAATAAGAGCCTCGAGGTCGTCTTCGTCGACGACCGCGGCGACAAGAAGCAGAAGGTGACGTTCCAGTACAAGGGCGGCATCGTCGACTTCGTGAAGCACCTCAACCAGTCGCGCGAAGCACTGTTCACCAAGGTGGCGCACTACGAAGCGAGCGAAGACGACCAGACGTTGGACATCGCTCTGCAGTGGAACACGGGGTATTACGAGGGCATTTACGGCTATGCCAACGGCATTTCCACCGTCGAAGGCGGTATGCACGTCGAAGGCTTCAAGACAGCCCTCACATCAGTGCTCAACAAATACGCCCGTTCTTCCGGCGGTTTGAAAGAAAAAGACGAGAACCTGCTCGGCGAAGACATCCGCGAAGGCCTCACCGCGGTGGTATCGGTGAAGTTGCGCGAGCCGCAGTTTGAGGGCCAAACCAAGGCCAAGCTCGGCAACGTGTCAATGCGCTCGTTCGTGCAGAAGGAGACAAACACAAAGTTGGAGGAGTGGTTCCAGGAGAACCCGACTGAAGCCAACCGCGTGGTGAAGAAGGCAGTCGCCGCAGCACAGGCGCGCATCGCCGCCAAGAACGCGCGTAATGCGATCCGTCGCAAAACTGCGCTCTCAGGTGCAGGCATGCCCGACAAATTGAAAGATTGCACGAGCGGCGATCCGGGCGAGAGTGAACTGTTCATCGTTGAGGGTGACTCCGCTGGTGGCACCGCAGTTGATGCGCGTGATCCGCGCACGCAGGCAATCCTCCCGATTCGCGGCAAGATCTTGAACGTTGAGCGTGCGCGCCTCGACAAGATGCTGAAGAACAACGAAATCCAAGCGCTCATCACCGCCATCGGTGGTGGTGTCGGCAATGACGAGTTCAACGTGGAGAAAGCCCGGTACCACAAAGTCATCATCCTCGCTGACGCCGATGTCGACGGCAGCCACATCCGCACGCTCCTACTCACGTTCTTCTACCGACAGATGCGCCCGATGGTGGAGAGCGGCTTTATCTACATTGCGCAGCCGCCGCTGTATTCCACCGAAGTGGGCAAAGAGAAGATCTACCTGAAGGACGATTCAGCGAAGGCAGCGTTCTTGAAAGAGCACGCCAACCACAAGAAAGAGTTCCAGCGACTAAAGGGCCTCGGCGAGATGGACTGGCAAGAACTGAAGGGCACCACGATGGACGCCGAGACGCGAACACTGCTGCAGATCACTGTCGACGAAGCAGCCGAAGCGGAGAACATCATGAGCGTGCTCATGGGTGACGACGTCGAGACCCGCAAAGAGTTCATCACCACCAACGCGCGCGACGTGCGCAACCTGGACTTCTAGGCGAGGGCAGCAGAGGCACGACCATGGCAAAAAAGAAGAGCGACACGCCAGCAAAGGCAACTGCGAAGTCGGGTAGCAAGTCGGGCGGCGGCAAGAAGGGCGGAGCCGGAGACGGCAACGGTTCGTCGCAACTGCCGCTGTCAAGCGGCGATTCGGTGCAACCGATCCAGCTACAAGAAGAAATGGAACGTTCGTTCCTCGACTACGCGATTTCCACCATCATGTCGCGCGCGCTGCCCGACGTGCGCGACGGATTGAAGCCCGTGCACCGCCGCATCATCTGGGACATGGACCAGCAGGGTTTCCGCCCTGACCGCCCGTACGTGAAGTGCGCACGCGTCACCGGCGACACGATGGCCCGTTACCACCCGCACGGCGACGGCGCCATTTACGACGCCCTCGTGCGCATGGCTCAGCCGTTCTCGTTGCGCCATCCGCTCATCGACTTCCACGGCAACTACGGCTCGCCCGACTTCGGCCCAGCCGCCAGCCGCTACACCGAGGCACGCCTGCACCCGCTTGCCATGCAGTTGCTCGCCGACATCGAGGAGAACACCGTCGACTTGATGCCGAACTACGACGGCACCACCGAAGAACCCACGGTGTTGCCTCAACGGCTCGCAGGGCATCGCTGTCGGCATGGCCACGTCGATCCCGCCGCACAACCTGGGCGAGATCATCGATGCCACGCTGCACCTGATCGACAACCCTGATGCGACCGTGAAAGACCTCATGAAGTTCGTGAAGGGACCCGACTTCCCGACGGGCGGGCTCATCCTCGGGCGCGACGGCATCACCGAGGCGTACAAGACCGGCCGCGGCAGCATCAAGATGCGCGCCAAGGTGGCGATCGAAGAAGGTCAGCGCGGCCAGATGCGCATTGTCGTGACCGAGCTGCCCTACCAGGCGAGCTGCTCGTCCATCGCCGCGCGCATCCAAGAACTCGTCGACAACGACGGGCTAGAGGGAATCGCCGATGTCAACGACAACTCGGCGGGCGGCACCAC
>RFOJ01000113.1 GCA_009926705.1 Acidimicrobiia bacterium | reverse complement strand
CATGGGTTCGCGGTCGGGTCGCTCGTGGCGCCCGTCTGGCCGGGCACCGTCGGCGACTCGGGTAATGCCAAGGTCACCTTGTGTCACCTGCACTTCGGTGTCTCGCGCATCTGCCCAATGTCCGAACAGAATTTGTTGCGCGGCGAGGTCTGGCCGCAGCGATACCTCGACGCCTGGAAGAACGGCGTCAGCCTGTCGCCCAACGAAGAGGTGCAACGCAAGACGCGGCGCGAGCCCGCAGCTTGCCTTGAAGCCGCAGCGGCACAACGCCGCGGCGGCGACAGCTGATCGCGCCAGAGTGAGAGGACTCTGCGGCGGCGTCTAGCGGTAGTACGGGTTCGACCCGGTGGTGTGATCCGTCAGGTCGCGAACGCGAGTGATCGTCTTCACCTGCTCGGTGACCATTGACTGCACGCCCTCGAGCATCGTCTGCTTACTCATCGAACAACCATGGCAGCCGCCGCCCATCGTGAAATAGGCAGTGCCCTCCTTGTCGTGACCGGCGTATGTCACGAAGCCGCCGTGCGCGGCGAGCATCGGGTTCACTTCCGTCGCGACGATTGCCTCCACTTGCGCCGAGGTCTCGTCGTCGCGAACGAGACCGTCGACGACCGGCGCCTTGGGCCGGTTCAGATTGCGCAGCACGAGGCCCGACTGTTCGTTGTAGTCGAGCTCTGCACCGCGCAGCGAGTCGACGTCACTCTGCGGAATGATGAACTTAAAACCGTCGATGGTGCGAACTTCGTCGGTGAACGCTGACTTCAGGAACTCTTCGAAGACAAGGTCGTAGCGGAAATCTTCACCCGGTTGCGACACGATCGACAGCCGCAATCCCAACTTTGCGGCATCAGGTTCGGTGTCGCGCAGCTCTTTCAGCTTTGCAAGTGCTGCAACCGTGACCGAGATGATGGTGTCGCGCGGTGACTCCGCCGCGAGCGGTGAGGTTTTCTGAGCGTCACCGGTCTGGGCGAACGGCGAAGTCTTGGTCTCCGACACGCCCCGCAGGCTACTGAGCGGTGTCCGCCACAAGTGCGCCGATACTGACGTCATCGTGCGACCGCCGTTAGAGTTTCGGTCACAAGCACGGGGAGTCCGAGGTTCGTCGGACTGAGAGGGTGGATGCCTCCACCGACCCGCAGACCTGATCTGGGTAATGCCAGCGGAGGGAGCGAAATGGACGACAGCGACGCATCGAATCGACGGAGCTTTGTCGTGCTGCTTGGCGGCGAGATTCGCGATATTGCCTCCATTGGTGCAATCCCGAGTGATGCGACGGTGATTGCAGCCGACTCGGGTCTACACCTCGCTGATCCTCTCGGTTTGAGCGTGTCGACCGTAGTCGGCGACATGGACTCCGTCGACGCAACGGCTCTCGCTGCGGTCGAAGCACTGGGCACGCAGGTGCTCCGCTACTCCGCTGACAAAGATGCAAGCGACGCAGAACTCGCACTCAGCCACGCTGCCGCTCTCGGTGCCACGAACATCACCGTCATTGCCGGACGAAGCAGCCGCCTCGACCACGAACTCGGCAACTTTGCGGTGCTGTTTCTCGACGAACTTCGCTCGCGCCGGGTAGAGCTACGTGTGGCGGGTGCCAGAGTGTTCCCCCTCGACGCCCGCGACGGAGGCGGAGCCTCGTTGCGAATTCCGTGCACAAGCGGCGACATCGTCGGAGTATTGCCGTTTGGCGGCGACGCACACGGAGTTACCACGCGCGGCCTGCGCTGGGCGCTCTCCAACGAGTTGCTCGCCGTCAATTCGTCGCGTGGCATCAGCAATCGCGCGGTGGGCAGCGATGTGCATGTCGCTGTCGAGTCAGGCCGATTGCTCGTCACCATCACGAGCGGGAGCGAATCGTGACGATGCGTTCTCGGAGAACTCGGCGGTTTCTTGTTGCATGCGCGGTACTCGGCGTGCTCTTCGGATGCAGCCAAGGCGCGACCAGCGACACGAGCTCTCGTGTCACCACGGCAGAACAAGAAGCAGTGACGCTCACGCTGCTTGCCCACGATTCGTTCACCCCCACCGAAGGCATTTTCGATGACTTCACCGCCCTGACCGGCATCACTGTGCGCGTCGTGCGCGGGGGTGATGCCGGAGCGCTCGTCACGAAAGCCGTCGTGACCAGCGGTAACCCCGAAGGTGACGTGCTCTGGGGCGTCGACAACACCTTGCTCTCCCGCGCGCTGGAGGCAGATGTCTTCTCCCCATACGTCACCGTGCATAGAGGTGACATTGATGCTGATGCGGTCGCACTCTCTCCCGAGGGCCACGTCACACCAGTCGACTCCGGCGATGTGTGCATCAACTACGACAAGCAGTGGTTCGAGGAGCGCCGCATCACGCCGCCTCTCACGCTGCAGGCGCTCACTTCTTCGACGTACCGAAACCTTCTCGTCGTCTCAAGCCCGCTCACGTCATCGCCTGGTCTGGCATTCATGCTCGCAACAGTCGCTGAGTTCGGTGACGAATGGTCACAGTGGTGGGCGACCATGCGCGAAAACGGCGTGCTCATCGTCGACTCGTGGAACGACGCCTACTACGGGCACTTCACGGCTTCGTCTGACGGCGACCGACCCATCGTCGTGAGTTACGCAACGAGCCCGCCGGCCGAAGTGATCTTTGCCGATCCGCGACCGAGCGAAGCTCCGACGGCTGTCGCCGCCCTCACATGCTTCAGGCAATACGAATTCGTTGGAATCCTGCGCGGAACCAAATACGAGTCGGCGGCCCGCCAGCTCGTCGACTTCTTGGTCTCGCGACGTTTCCAAGAAGACCTGCCGCTCACGCAGTTCGTCTGGCCGATCAACCGTACGGCGAAGGTACCGCAGGAGTTTCTCGATTACTCGCTGCGACCTGAGAATCCGCTCTCGATCGACCCGGCCACCATCGCCCGCCGACGAGCCGAGTGGCTGGATACGTTCACGGAAGTCGTGTTGAGATAGGCGCAATGACAAAGGTCGCGGAGTCGCGGTCGGAACCGTGGTCAGCAACGGGTTCGATGCAATGGTCGGCTCCCTGGTCGGCACTAGCACCCGTGGCTTGGTTGGGGGTGTTCGTCATCTTGCCGATGGCAACATTGCTCACCACACACGTCGACGTTGCCGATGCCACTCGCGTGCTGTCGCGAGCGTCCACACGAGAAACCTTGTGGTTCTCCGCGTGGCAGGCAGTAGTAAGTGTGCTGTTCACTTTCGCTCTAGCGACGCCAGTTACTTGGCTGGTTGGTCGTCACGAATTTCGCGGTCGCCGTGTTCTTCGTTCGGTGGCATCCATCGGGTTCTTGCTTCCCTCCATCGTGGTGTCGGCAGGTTTTCTCGCGTTGCTGCCCAATGATCTCGATACGTCGTTGTTTGCCGTCTTCGTCGCGCACGCGTACTTCAACGTGGCCGTCGTGCTGCGCGTGGTAGCCCCGCGCCTGGAGTCTCTCGATACGCGACTCATGTGGGCGGCACGCACGCTTGGCGCAGGACCACTACGAACCGTCGTATCAGTGTGGTGGCCGGCGCTGCGGGGT
>RFOJ01000112.1 GCA_009926705.1 Acidimicrobiia bacterium | reverse complement strand
TCTGGCAACAACAAGTGGTGCCTGATCAACGTCATCACCGTCGCAACATCACGGTCGATCAGCCCCATACGCGGGCCGATTGAAGCAAACAACTCGAGCCCCGCATCAGTGTGGTCGCCCGGATAGCCCTTACCGAGATCGTGGAACAACGCACCAATGACCAGCAGGTCAGGTCGAGAAACTTGGTCGGCGAGTGCAGCTGCATTCGCTGCCGTCTGCCACAAGTGGCGGTCGACAGTGAACCGGTGGAATGCGTTGCGCTGCGGGCGGCACCGAACTGCCGACCACTCAGGTAACACGCGACTGATGAGGTCACGTTGTTCGAGCGCCTCCCAAACCGGGATTGCCCGCTCTCCTTCCAGCAAAAACGCCACGAGCGCCTCGTGCGCACCGGCCGGCCAGGGCACCGGCCATTCGCGCGCGAAGCGACCGAGTCGGTCGAGCGAGTCGCGGTCGATGCGAGCACCATGGCTTGCCGCTGCGGTCGCTACACGCACGACAAGCGTCGGATCAGAGGCCGGATCGGCGTCATCAGCGAGGTGCACTTCACCGTTCACGAGTGCAACTCCGGGTGCCAACGGTCGCTCGCTGCGCGATGCAGTCGGCGGGTCAAGTCGCGCCCACGCTTCGTCAGTGATCCACATGACCCGGCGACCAACCGAGGCGATTGTCGCCATGAGTTCGTCATCATCGATGAAACCGGCCTCGTGCGCCACAGCTGATTGATCTTGCAGGTGCAGCACGTCGCCTGGTCGCCCCGTCGTGCGATGCAATGCAACTCAAGCAGCACTTCGTTGCACTCAGCGAGTTCTTGCTGGTCGCGATCGGAGAGCTCGAAGCCAACAGCACGTGCCCACCACATGGCATGGATATC
Organism: Acidimicrobiia bacterium; assembly: GCA_009926705.1. Taxonomy (GTDB): domain Bacteria; phylum Actinomycetota; class Acidimicrobiia; order Acidimicrobiales; family Ilumatobacteraceae; genus F1-60-MAGs027. Next base: position 2,644 of record RFOJ01000112.1, on the reverse strand, counting down.
TCGCAGCCCGCCGAGGCCGTTCTTCAGATCGGGCTCAAGAAGATACGCGACCTCGCCAGCAGACCGATGCCGCTCGAGCACGCTCGCATGAAGGAGCCTCGTCCATTCGCGACTGCGGCGGCGCAATGCTGCGAGTGATTTCGCAATCACCTTCTCGCCAAATACGGCATCGCCGGCGATCACTCGTGCCGTCACAATCGACGTGGCAGTGTCGATGTCGTCACGAACCATCGCGACGGTCTCTCGCAGCATGCGAACTGCGTGGCCGACTTTGTGGCCCGAGTCCCACAGCGGATACCACAGTGCCTGTGCAAAGGCGGGATCAAGATGTTTCTTCTCGTGCACGAGAACGACATCGAGGTCGCTAAACGGCGCGAGCTCTCGACGACCGTAGCCACCGACTGCCAGCAGTGCGACCCTGCCCTTTAGTGAATGCTCCTTCGTCGCGGCAGCGAACACGCTTCGCAGTTCGTCGTCGGTCTTGTCGGAGAGCTCCTCCCACGACCGCACGTGAGCAACACTTTGCACCGGCATCGACGACGGCACAGACGTCGGCATAGCCAACGTCAGCCGATTTCGACGCGGAGGCGCTTGTTGCCCTTGCCTTTGCTCTCCGTCTTCACCACCCGAAAGGTACCAACCTCGCGAGTCGAGCGCACGTGCGTGCCGCCGTCCGCCTGCTTGTCGAGGCCGACGATGTCGACGACGCGGATCTCTTTCACCGTCTCTGGGATGAGCGACACTTTGGTGCGAATGAGATCGGCATCAAGCACTGCGTCGGCCCTCGGCAAAAACGACACCTCAATCGGATAATCGCGCTCAATGGCTTCGTTGACGAGCTTCTCGACTCGCGACGCGAAACCTTCGGGCAGCGGGTCGAACTCGAAGTCCATCCGGGCTGAGAGAGGCTCCATGTTGCCGCCGGTGACGGGCACTTGCCACTCGTTCCAAATCACGCCACAGAGGATGTGCATCGCGGTGTGCGTGCGCATGAGCTTGTGGCGACGATCCCAGTCGACATCGCCACGCACGATGGTGCCCTCGGCAGGTGCCTCACCTACGACCGTGTGCCACACGAGTTCGCCCTCTTTGCGCACATCGGTGACGACGAGCGACCGTGCGGCACCAGCGGTACCGCCGGCTTGACCTGCGCCGCTGCCGGCAATCACCGTCAGCGTGCCGGCATCGTGCGGCTGCCCGCCACCCGTCGCGTAGAACGCTGTCTTGTCGAGTGCCACTGCAGTGTGCTCGCCTTCGGCTTGCGCCGCGCGACGCGCGACCACTTTGGCTTCGAACGACGCGAGATACGCGTCGCGAAGGTAGAGCAGTTCGGTCAGTAGTCGTCCATGCCGTGGTCATGGTCGTGACCACCCGCGGCTGGCTCCTCAGGCTTGTCGGCGATGACCGCTTCGGTTGTGAGGAAGAGCGCCGCAATCGACGCAGCGTTCTGCAGCGCAGAGCGAGTCACTTTCGCAGCATCGATGACGCCGATTTTGACGAGGTCTTCGTACTCACCCGTTGCTGCGTTGAGACCCTCAGAGCCCTTCAGGCCCTTCACGCGCTCGACGACGACGCCACCTTCGAGACCAGCGTTCTCCGCGATCTGCTTGAGCGGAGCCTCGAGCGACTTGGCCACCATGCGTGCACCAGTGGCTTCATCACCCGACAACGATTCGACGGTCTTCAGCCGAGCGCAGCAACGCCACACCGCCGCCAGGTACGACGCCCTCTTCGATTGCAGCCTTCGTGGTGCTGACGGCGTCTTCGATGCGATGCTTCTTCTCTTTGAGCTCCACCTCAGTGGCTGCGCCGACCTTCAGTACGGCGACACCACCCGACAACTTGGCGAGGCGCTCTTGCAGCTTCTCGCGGTCGTAGTCGCTGTCGGTGTTGTCGATCTCGGTCTTGATCTGGTTGATGCGACCGTTGATGTCGGCTTCGTCGCCTGCACCCTCGATGATGGTGGTCTCGTCCTTGGTGACGACCACTTTCTTCGCGCGACCGAGCAGGTCGAGCGTGACATTCTCCAGCTTGAGGCCAACCTCTTCGCTGATGACTTGTCCCTTGGTGAGGATTGCCATGTCTTGCAGCATCGCCTTGCGACGGTCGCCGAAACCGGGGGCCTTGATCGCAACGCTCTTGAACGTGCCGCGAATCTTGTTGACCACCAGCGTGGCGAGTGCCTCGCCTTCGACGTCTTCGGCAATGATGATGAGCTGCTTGCCAGCCTGCATCACTTTTTCGAGCACGGGCAGCATGTCGCGCACCGCAGAAATCTTCGTCCCGAGGAAGAGAATGTACGGGTCTTCGATCACGGCTTCCATGCGGTCGGTGTCGGTCACGAAGTAGGGCGAGATGTAGCCCTTGTCGAAGCGCATGCCTTCGACGAGGTCCATCTCGATGCCGAACGTCTGGCTCTCTTCGACCGTGATGACGCCGTCCTTGCCCACCTTGTCGATGGCTTCGGAGATGCGGCTGCCAATCTCGGTGTCGGCGGCAGAGATCGACGCAACTTGCGCAATCTGTGACTTGTTGTCGACTTCCTTGGCGAGCGATTTGATGCTTGCGACGGCAGCTTCGACGGCTTTCTCGATGCCGCGCTTCAGGCTCATCGGGTTGGCGCCTGCTGCGACGTTGCGCAAGC
>RFOJ01000111.1 GCA_009926705.1 Acidimicrobiia bacterium | reverse complement strand
TCAACCGTGTCGAGGCCTTCGTCTTGCAGCGAGTACGCGCGGATCTTGTGCCCGATGCCGATGCCACGACCTTCGTGCCCACGCAGGTACACGAGCACCCCGCGACCTTCGCGTTCGATCATCGCCATGGCGCTCGCGAGTTGGTCGCCACAGTCACAGCGACGGCTTCCGAATACGTCGCCAGTCAGACACTCGCTGTGCACGCGAGTGAGCAGCGGTTCGTTGAGCGTCGCGTCGCCGCGCACGAACGCCAAGTGCTCGATGCCGTCAAGCGTCGAGCGGTAAGCGACGCATTCGAACTCGCCCCACTCCGTCGGCACGCGTGCCGAACCAATGCGTTCGACGAGTCGTTCTTTGTGGCGTCTCCAGTCGACGAGCGATGCAATCGACGAGAGCAAGAGACCGTGCTGCTTGCAGAACTCGACGAGCTGTGGCAGCCGCGCCATCGTGCCGTCGTCGTTCTGAATCTCGCAGATCACGCCTGCCGGCTCGCAACCAGCCAGTCGAGCCAAGTCGACTGCTGCTTCGGTGTGGCCGGCTCGCTTCAACACGCCACCTTCTCGGGCACGCAGCGGGAACACGTGTCCCGGACGCGCGAACGCCTCGTACCCGACGCTTCGGTCGGCCAATGCGCGAATGGTGAGCGCGCGATCGGAGGCGGAAATTCCTGTTGTGGTTCCGGCGAGCAAGTCGACGGAGACGGTGAACGCGGTTCGGTGACTCTCGGTGTTGTGGTCGACCATCATCGGCAGTCGCAAGTCGTCGCAACGTTCACCAGTGAGAGGTGCCACCACCACGCCGGAAGTGTGGCGGATGATGAAGGCGAGCTTCTCCGGAGTGACGTGCTGTGCCGCCATGATGAGGTCGCCTTCGTTCTCGCGATCTTCGTCGTCGACGAGCACGACCATCTCGCCGCGACCGATTGCCGCGATGACTTCATCAATCGGCGCGAACACGTCGTGTTTGGGGTTGTCTGCAGGGCTCATGGGTGCTCCGTCTTCTTCGTGTCGTTGTGGTCGAAACGATCGGTCACCGTGGCAGAAGCAGGCTCGATGACGACCTCAACGTCGTCGCCCAGTGCCTGGGTCGACACGAGTCGACCGCGCCAAACGTCGGCGAGGGTTGACGCGGTATTGCCGGCGAATGCGGGCACGGCGTCGCCGCCGCCCATGATCGCGGGGGAGATGTGAAAGACATAGCGGTCGATGAGCCCCGCTTGGTGAAAGCTTGCGGCAACGGTCGCCCCGCCTTCCACCATCAGCTGTACGACGCCTTCGTTGCCGAGAACGTCGAGCAGTTCGGGGATCGACCTCGTCCACTCGGTGCACGGGTGCACGCGCGCGTCTTTCGGCGCTCGGCCGAGCACGATGCGCCTTGGTGACGGCCCGTCGGCATGGCGAACGGTGAGGAGCGGGTCGTCAGCACGCACGGTACCTGCACCGACCAAGATCGCATCGCTCTCGGCGCGCAATTGGTGCACTCGATCGCGAGCCACGTCACCGGTGATGCGACTCGCGGCACCAGATTTTGCGGCGATGTAGCCGTCTATGGTCATCGCCAACTTGAGCATGACATACGGCCGTTTCGTGCGGCGGTGGTGCAGGTACGGGGCGAGTTGCTCGCGAACCGCATCAGCCGCAACACCGACGTCGACCTGAATGCCCGCTTCGCGCAGTCGACGCACTCCGGCCCCAGAGACTTTCGTGTCAGGATCTTCGACGCCGACCACCACTCGCGACACGCCGGCGCGAATGATTGCTTCGGTGCACGGAGGCGTGCGACCGAAATGGTTGCAGGGTTCCAGCGTGACGTACAGCGTGCTGCCTCTCGCGGCGTCGCCGGCATTGCGCAGGGCCTCAATCTCGGCGTGTGCATGGCCGACGGGTTGCGTGAAACCGTTGAATCGCCGGCCGTCGGCGGCAACGAGCACCGCTCCGACCCACGGGTTGGGTCGGCACGTCAGTCGCGCAGAAGCGGCGACGAGCACCGCTTCGCGCATCGATTGTTCGTCGATGTCGCTCATCTCTTCCTGCTTCCATCCGGACTCTGACCGTCGGCCTCGGAGTTTCACCGAATCAGTCCCGTGCCGTGAAGCGCGGGAGTCGCGGGCTTTCACCGCCGATAGGGAATTTCACCCAACCCTGCAAGAACATTTCAGTTGTGTGCAGCACCTCCCGGTGTTGCGTTAGTGAGGCTACCTGCGTCTCGTCGTGCCTCGCTCAGCGTGAGCACGACGACTGCACCGACGACGAGCACTGCTCCGATCACGCTGCGACCAGTGAGACGTTCGTCAAGAAAGAGCGTGCCGACGAAGATCGTCACGACGGGTTCGAACGTTGATGCGACTGATGTCGGCCCGGGCCCGACGCGCTTCATTGCTGCAAAGAAGGTGCCCATTGCGACGATCGTGCCGAACGTCGAGAGGACGGCGACGTTCGTCCAGCCGGTGGCGGTCTCGGGGAATCTCACTTCCATCCCGAAGGGTCGCAGCAGCCAGAGCGTCAGCCAGCCGAACATGGCACCAAAGAGAATGATCGTGAGCCCCGTGACGCCGTCGTAGCGCGGCATGATTCGCGATGACAGAACGACGTAGAACGTGTACGTGAGCGCGCCGGCGAGGGTGAGTGCGATTCCGACCGTCTCGCCCTGCGCCACTTCGCCGGCGGTGAGTGCCACGCCAGTGACCGTTGCTGCGAGACAGGCGCCGATGATCTTGCTTGGTTTGTGCTTGAGCAACCACCATGCGACGAGAACCGCCATGATCGGGAAGCAGTAAAAGATCACGGAGACGAGACCGGAGTCCATTCGTTCGATCGCCCCGAAGTAAAAGAATGATTGCAAAGTGAAGCCGAGATACCCGAACAGGAAGATCTCGACGAGGTCGCGGCCGCGCGGCCACTTCGCGCCCCGTACGGAGATAAAGCGGTAGGCGAGCAATAGCGGCGCAGCGATGAGGAACCGCGCGACCATGAGGCCGCGACTGTTTGCTCCGTCTTCGTAGGCATTCACCGAGAAGAACGGGTTGATGCCGTAGAGCGTGCATGACGCGATTGCGAGCGCAATGCCGACGAGACGCTGGTTGTTTCGCATGCGATGACGCTTGACTACTCGGCGCGCTCGGCTCGCTTGCGGTCGGCGCGCAGGACGTTGCGAAACACCACGGTGAAGATCACCGCGAGTCCGATGACGATAAGACCGAAGACGGCGAACTGCAGGGCTCCGCCGCGGTCGCCGGCCTGCGTCGGTTCGACACCGCAACCGGGCTTGGGGAGGAGTCCGATGCAGTCATCGACGTCACCCTCGAGCGGGTACACGTAAACGGTCGTGTCGGTGGTTGACATTTCGTCTTGCATCGCACATTCAGTCTGTCAGGCGTGAGGTAGGGAACTACCGTTATCTGCGCGATGAATGTGAAGCGTGCGACGGTATTCGTTGTCGACTTCGGCGCGCAGTATGCGCAATTGATCGCGCGACGGGTTCGCGAGGCCCGCGTGTACTCCGAGATCGTCAGTCACCGCATAACGGCGGACGAAGTCGAGCGCCGTCGCCCCGC
>RFOJ01000012.1 GCA_009926705.1 Acidimicrobiia bacterium | reverse complement strand
CGCAGCGCATCGGGCTCTCTGCCACCCAGCGTCCGCTCGAAGAAGTCGCGCGGTTTCTCGGCGGATATCGCGAGGGCACTCCGCGACCCGTTTCAATCGTCGATGCCGGCGCACGAAAGACGCTCGAAGTCGAAGTCGTCGTCCCGGTCGAAGACATGGGCGAATTGGGAAAGGTCACCCACGAACTTCGCAGCGGCCCTGCAACTGCCGCAGGTGTAGAGCGACGTACCAGCATCTGGCCGAGTATCACACCGCGCATCCTCGAACTCGTGCAGCAGCACCGCAGCACGATCATCTTCTGTAACGCGCGTCGTGGGGCAGAACGGCTCGCAGCCCAACTCAACGAGCTGGCAGCCGATCTCGGACTGAGCAGCACTGCCGATGGCGCGAGCACGACCGGCGACTTCGTCAAAGCGCACCACGGCTCGCTTGCCCGTGAACAGCGCATCGTCATTGAAGATCAGTTGAAGCGCGGTCAACTGCGTGCCATCGTGGCGACGAGCAGTCTCGAGCTCGGCATCGACATGGGTGCCGTCGACCTCGTCATCCAAGTGGAGTCGCCTGGTGCGGTGAGCCGCGGGCTGCAGCGCATCGGTCGTGCGGGCCACGCAGTCGGGTCACCGAGCCGCGGGAAGGTGTTCCCGAAGCATCGTCACGACCTGCTCGAAGTTGCCGTCGTCGCGCGACGAATGCTTGATGCCGAAATTGAGTCGACTCGATATCTGCGCAACCCGCTCGACGTGCTCGCACAGCACATCGTGGCTCATGTCGCGATGCACCCCGACGTGAGCGTCGCTGCACTCACCGCGATGATTAAGCGCTGCGCAAACTTCGCCGAACTCACCGACGAAGTGCGCAACAACGTGCTTGACCTGCTCGCCGGAAGGTATCCGAGCGAAGAGTTCCGAGATCTGAAGCCGCGCATCGTGTGGGATCGCATCGCCGATACGTTGCGTGCTCGCGACGGCGCGCAGCGCTTGGCGGTCACCAACGGCGGCACCATCCCTGATCGCGGGCTCTTCGGGGTGTTTCTTCCCGATGGCACGCGCGTCGGCGAACTCGACGAAGAGATGGTCTACGAGACCCGGCCGGGGGAGACATTCATCCTCGGCGCATCCACCTGGCGCATCGAAGACGTCTCGTTCGACCGTGTGATCGTGAACCCCGCACCCGGAGAGCCCGGCAAGATGCCGTATTGGCACGGCGACCGCCTTGGTCGCCCACTCGAGTTGGGTCGCGCCGTCGGCGAGTTCTTGCGCGAAATCCGCGAGCAGCAGGTGAAGTCGGCGCACGACGCACAAGCTGAGCTCGAGTCGCGGCACTGCCTCGACCCGCTCGCCGCCCGCAACCTGCTCTCGTACATTTCCGAACAGGTCGAAGCCACCGGAACCCTTCCAGACGACCGCACGATTGTGATCGAACGTTTTCGAGACGAGATCGGTGACTGGCGCATTTGTATCCATTCGCCATTCGGCACCCCGGTGCACGCTCCGTGGGCGATCGCACTCGAAAACCGTCTGCTGGAACGCCACGGCATCCCGGTGGAGACGATGTACGGCGACGACGGCATCGTTCTGCGTTTGCCCGAGGCAATCGACCGTGTCCCGGTGGAAGAACTGCTGATAGATCCCGACGAATTGATGGAGACGCTGGTGTCGGCCGTGCCGCAGACGTCGCTCTTTGCCGCGCGCTTCCGTGAGTGTGCGGCGCGGGCGTTGCTCTTGCCGCGTCGACGCCCCGATCAGCGCACACCGCTGTGGCAGCAGCGACAACGAGCCGCCGACCTTCTAGCCGTGGCGGCGAAGTACCCGACGTTTCCGATGCTCCTTGAGACGAGCCGCGAGTGCTTGCAAGACGTGTTCGACGTGCCGGCCCTGCGCGACGTGCTCACCAGGCTGCGGTCGCGCGCGATTCGCCTCGTCAGCGTCGACACCCCGAAGGCGTCACCGTTCGCCCAGAGCCTGCTCTTCAACTGGATTGCGGCGTATATGTACGAAGGTGACGCCCCGCTCGCCGAGCGCCGTGCTGCGGCGCTCGCACTCGACCGCGACCTGCTCGACGACCTGCTCGGCTCTGAAGAGCTGCGCGAACTGCTCGATGGTGACGTGCTCATCGATGTCGAACTTGAGTTGCAGCATGTGGCTGAGTTGCGTCGTGCGCGCACTGCAGACGAAGTGCACGACGTGCTGCGACGTGTGGGTGACCTCACGCTCACCGACCTCGCGTTGCGAGTCGACGGTGACGCGGCGGCACTCGTCGAGTTGCTGGTGAGCGAGCGACGCGCCATCGAGATTGCCGTCGCCGGAGAACGACGCTTTGTCGCCGCCGAAGACGCGGGGCGCTACCGCGATGCGCTCGGATGCGCGCTTCCACTCGGCTTGCCACAAGCCTTCACCGACCCGGTTGACGCACCGATGCTCGAGCTGGTTGCCCGTTACGCCCGAACTCACGCGCCGTTCGTGGTGCGCGATGTGTCTTCGCGGTACGGCATCAGCGGTGATCGAGTCGCAGTCGCGCTCGCACAACTCGAAGCAGCGCATCGCGTGGTGCGCGGCGAGTTCCGGCCGTTCGGCACCGAACGAGAGTGGTGCGACGTCGAAGTGTTGCGACTCGTACGGCGCCGGTCACTCGCCAAATTGCGCAAAGAAGTAGAGCCGGTCGACCAGCACACCTTCGCGAGGTTCCTCACGGAGTGGCATGGCATCGACTCCCCGACGCACGGCACCGAGGCGGTGACGGAGGCGTTGTCGTCGCTGTCTGGATCGGCGCTCGTTGCGTCCACCCTCGAAACCGACGTGCTCCCGCTTCGGGTGCGCGGCTACCGTGCCGCGTTGCTCGACGACTTGTGCACCAGCGGCGAAGTGGTGTGGATCGGAGCCGGTGCTCTCGGAGGTAACGACGGACGCATCCGGTTGTTCTTTGCCGATCAGCTCGCCTCGCTGTTGCCGGCACTGGAGACCGCCGAGTCGCCGCAGGGCACCGTGCACGACCAGATTCGCAGCGCTCTCGCCGAACGCGGCGCCTCCTTCTGGGGTCAGTTGCGAGCTGCAGTCCGCGGAGCGACCGACGCAGAGCTCTTGGCCGCACTGTGGGATCTGGTTTGGGCAGGCGAAGTCACCAACGACTCACTCACGCCGCTGCGCGCAGTTCTGCACGGTGCGCGAAGCGGCAAGAGTGCCCGACCCGCGGCGGCACCAAGCGCACGCCGCGCCGCAGCCCGACTCGTGCGGCCGCGTCACGCACGAAATAGCGGCAGCACTCGCGTGGGGCCACCGGCTGCGCAGGGCCGATGGAGCCTCGTCTCGCAACTTGTCGAGCGAGTCGCGACCCAGACCGAGTCGGTGCACGCGCTTGCTCTGCAATTGCTCGAGCGCCACGGTGTGCTCACGCGCGAGGCAGTGCTTGCCGAGGGCGTCCGCGGTGGTTTTGCAGGCGTGTACGGCGTGCTGAAAGCACTGGAAGAACGCGGCACGGTTCGCCGCGGATACTTCGTTGACGGTCTCGGTGCTGCACAGTTCGCCGTGCCCGGAGCCATCGACCGACTGCGTGCGTGCAAAGAACCGTCGCTCGGTGCAGATGACGAGCCGCTCGATGTCGCCGTGCTTGCGGCAACCGATCCCGCACAACCGTTCGGCGCCACGATCGACTGGCCCGAGACTGCTGGCCGACCGACCCGCAGCGCCGGCGCCATTTGCGTGATGTCCCGCGGTCACTTGCTCGGATGGTACGACGTTCGTAGCCACCACCTCGTCACGTTCGCCCGCACGCTCGAACCCGCCTCGTTCGTCGCGCTGTCAGAAGCATTGCGCAACTTGGTGAAGGACGCGAGAGCCAAGTCAGTCGAAGTACGCAAGGTCAACGGCGCTGCCCACGACGAGAAGTCGCCGCTCACGCTCGAAGTGGCAGCGCTGCTTGAGCGACACGGGTTCGTGCGCGGTTATCGCGGGTTCGTGCTACGCGATTAATTGCGAGTGTCGCGCAGCGTTACCGCGTGACTGAATTTGGGCGTCGCGCAGAGTCGCTGAGCGAGTGAGTCTGTCTACGGCTGTATGCCGCGCAACCCCGCCCAGGCCAGATTCGCGAGCTGAGCGCCCACTTCTTGCGGGTCAAAGGCTTCGCCGTTCATCACCAAGTGACGGCTGAGACCTTCTGACATTCCGACCAAGGCGTAAGCGAGACGTCGCTGGTGTGTTGCATCAAGACCTGCGTCGATGAGCGGCGCGATCGCTTCGGCGACAGACTTCTCTGCTTCGCGAATCGCCGCTGCGAACTCGTCGTCGCTTCTGGCACCGCTTCCGAACAACAAGTTGAACTCGTCGCGGTGTGTTGCCACCCACGAGAAGTATGCGACAATGCCGGCCTGTGTCTGCATCTTTCCGTCGACGGCGTTTGCCGTCGCTTTGCTGATTGTCTCCAGCATCTCTGCAGCTACTTCGTCGATGATGGCGAGGTAGAGCGCACGCTTCGATTCGAAGTGTTGGTACAACACGGGTTTAGTGACTCCGCCTGCTTCTGCGATGTCATTCATTGACGTGCGGTGAAAGCCTTTCGCCGCAAACACTCTGAGTGCGACGTGCAGCACCTGCGTTCGGCGCTCAGCAGCGGGGAGGCGCAAGTTCACGACGTGCTCGAAGGAGTGTGTGGTGCGCCGGCTTCGCGAGTTGTCTGTTCGGTTTCGCGCGACGTGTGCTCGGCAGTCGCCTTTGCGTCTTCGCGTCGTGCGGCACGGATGCCGTACGTAATCACGATGCTCGGCGCAAGGATGATCGAGCCAATCACGAGCGACACGCCGCTCAACAGGTGGAATACCCCGGTGTACTCGGTCCAGAGTCCGGCGAAGAAGGCGACCGTCGAGACGGCGTAGAGCCCGTAACCCGTGCGTGACGCAATCTTGTTGACGCGATCAATGCGATCACGCTTGGCGACTACCGGATCGTCGGCTGGAAACGAGCTGTTCGAAGAACTCATCGGATGGGCGTCAATCTAGGCTGAACGAAGATTGAGCGCGTATCGGTGCAGCCAGTGACGACGAACGACACAGCGATTCGGCTTAACGACGCCGTCGTTGCTCTGGGCGGTTTTCCAGCATTGGCAGGAGCGAGCGTCTCGGTGGGTCGCGGTGAACTTGTCGCCCTCCGCGGGGCGAACGGAACCGGCAAGTCAACGCTCCTGCGACTCTGTGCGGGCCTAGTGCCGCTCACGCGAGGTTCGGCGCAGGTGTTCGACGTCAATCTCGCCGACGATCGGGCTTCTGTGCGACGACACGTCGGGTTGCTCGGGCATCGCAACGGTCTGTACGACGAGCTGACGTCGCGGGAGAACGTGGAGTTCACCGCGCGCTTGGTGGGTGCACACACTCGTGATGTCGAAGACGCGCTCGCTCGGCTGCGCATCGACTCGCGAGTTGCGTCGACGAGAACTCGCGCGTTGTCGGCGGGGCAGCGTCGTCGGACGGCACTCGCCTCATTGGTGGTGCGTCGCGCACAACTTTGGTTGCTCGACGAACCACACGCGGGGCTTGATGCTGCCGCGCGAGACGAACTCGACGTCATTCTCCTCGAGGCAACTTCGTCGGGCGCGACCGTGTTGTACACCACGCACGAGACCGACCGACCAGGTCGCGCAGTTCCGCGAACGTTGCTGCTCGCAGGAGGCGTCGTTGCGAGCGACTCACCGAGGCAGTCATGATTCGATCTCACGAGACTCATGCAGGCGGCTCGGCATGAAGCAAGCATTGGTAGTGGCACGCAAAGACTTGCTCGTCGAGTTTCGAGCGAGATTGCTGCTCGTCAGAGTGATTCCATTCGCACTGCTCGTGTTGGTGCTGTTCGCAGTCGCACTCGACAGCGAACCGCTTATCTTGCGCGCCGCTTCGGGGCTCGTGTGGCTCACCATGTTGTTCTCCACGTTGCTGCTTGTTCAGCGCACCTACGACGTAGAGACGCAGGACGCCGCCCTTGAAGTTCTGCTCACGAGCGCCGTAGAGCCTGTGAACGTGTTCTTCGGCAAGCTGTTTGCGGCATTTGTGCAGTTGCTTGTGCTCTCAGTTTTGCTGGTGTTCGGCGCAATCGTGCTCTACGGGGCGACGGTGAGCGGCAGCAATGTGGTGTTGTTGGTCACCATCGTCGTGAGCGCAGCGTGGGGATTAGCGAGCGTCGGTACTCTCTATGGCGCCGTGGTTGCGAACATGAACGGGCGCGATTCGCTGCTTGCGTTGCTCGCGCTTCCGGTGCTGGCCCCGCTTCTGATCGGCGCCTCGAGGGCGACCGAAGCGGCATTCGGCAGCCAGACGATCGACACTGCGAGCGGGTGGGCGTGGGTCGCGCTGCTCGCAGTCTTCGCGGTGGTGTTCAGTGCGGCAGGTGCTGCCGCATTCGGCGCGTTGATGGAGCCAGAGGCCTGACATGAGCGACTTCAGGGGTCTGTGGTGAGCCGTTCCACTGGTACGACGACCACGCGGGTCATCGGCATCGCTGCAATTGCGGTTCTGGCCTGGGTGGTGGTCAGCGCATTCTTCATCACGCCTGCTGACTTCCAGCAAGGTGAATCGGTGCGAATCATGTACGCACACGTGCCGGCCGCCTGGATCGCATACCTCGCCTTCATCACGACTGGAATTACCTCCGGGATCTCGCTTGCCCGTCGCCATCGCACGCTCGGCTTTGATCGCGTCGCCGGCGCGTCGGCGGAAGTCGGCGTCTTGTTCATGGGTCTTGCTTTGATCACTGGAAGCTTGTGGGGTCGTCTCACATGGGGAACTTTCTGGCAGTGGGATCCGCGCCTCACCACGACGCTCTTCCTCTTTGTCACCTACGTCGGATATCTCGCGGTGCGAAACATCGACGGTGATCCGCACCGTCGAGCGAAGCGAAGCGCGATCTTGGCGCTCCTTGCAGTGTTGGAGATTCCGCTCGTGCACTTCTCGGTCGTTCTCTGGCGATCATTGCACCAAGAGGCCAGCGTGCTGAACCCCGACGGCGACGTGCGGCTCGACGACATGATGCTCTTCACGCTGTTCTCTGGAGTCGTTGGGTTCACGCTCGTCTTCGTGTGGATGGTGATTCATCGGCAACGCTTGGCGACGTTGAGAGACCTGCAGCAAGGCGTCGGTCTTGACGCAGCCATCGCGGCACGTCGTAACGAAGGCGCTGCGATCGCTGGGGGAGGCCAATAACAGTGGACGACATCGGCTTCATCCTTGCCAGCTGGCTCATCACGCTCGGCTCGATTGGCGTTCTCGCCTTCGTCACCTTGCGGCGAGCGCGCCAACTTGCCGAGCACGTGCCCGACGAAGCCAAGCCGTGGTTGTGAGAATCTGATGGACCTCACACCTCGTCCGACACCCGAATCGCCCAAGCGCAAGCGTCGCTTCGTTCCCGCAGTGATCGCCGGCCTGGCGGTCGTCGCCGGCGTGGTAATCATCGGCTTCTTCCTCACTTCTTCGATCGACTACTACTGCAACGTCGACGAAATCGGTGTGCGCGACGGCTGTGACGACACTCGTCGAGTTCGCGTACAGGGAACCGTCGACGAAGGCAGTCTCGAGTCGCGTGGCAGCATCACCACATTCGTGATGTCGTTCAACGGCGCATCGCTACCAGTCGATTATGAGGGCGAACCCGGCGGCATCTTCCAAGAGTGCATTCCCGTCGTCGCACATGGTCGCATCGTCGACGGCGTGCTGGTGGCGACACGTATTGAAGTGAAGCACTCCAACGAGTACGAGGCCGAAAACGCCGAACGAATCACGGAAGCCGAGAAGTCGGCATGCTCCTAGCCAGCACCACGGCACACATTGGCCGAGCGATTCTGCTCGTCGGGTTCTTGGCTGCCTTCTTCGGTGCGTTTGCTGCAGCAGTAGGGGCACGCAGGAACGATCCCAAAACACTGCGGCTCGTGCCACGATTCGTGGTGATTTCGACGGCGATGGCTGTCGGAGCATTCGCCGTCATGGAGTGGGCGATGATCACTCGAGACTTCTCGCTTGAGTACGTGCAGAAGGTTGGGTCGCGGGCTACACCACCGCTCTACAACTTCGCTGCGGTGTGGAGTGCGCTCGAAGGCTCAATCCTCATGTGGGTGCTTGTGCTCGCGGGTTATGTCGCTGCCGCTGCGTGGTGGATGCGCAAACGAATGAACGAGCCACTCGTCGCCTGGGCGCTTGCAGTGATGTTTGCGGTGCTCGCATTCTTCTTTCTCATCTCGTTCGGCCCAGCCAACCCGTTCGTCATCGGGCCACCTGGGGTCACCGACGGCCCGGGCCCGAACCCGCTCTTGCAGAACCACATCCTCGTCATGTTCCATCCGCCGATCTTGTACCTCGGCTACGTCGGCATGACCGTGCCGTTCGCGTTTGCAATTGCCGCACTCATCACCGGAAAAATCGAAGACGGTTGGTTGCACCTCACGCGGCGCTGGACCGTCGCAGCGTGGGGCTTCCTCACCTTCGGCATCGCGCTCGGCGGATGGTGGAGCTACGAAGTGCTTGGGTGGAGCGGGGTCTGGGCGTGGGACCCTGTCGAGAACGCGTCACTCTTGCCGTGGATCACTGGCACCGCCTACATCCACTCGGTGATGGTGCAAGAACGACGCGGTCTCTTGCGGGTGTGGAACGTGTCGTTGTTGATTGCCACGTTCAGCCTCACGATTCTCGGAACGTTCCTCACCCGTTCGGGGGTGCTCAACAGCGTGCACGCGTTCTCAGAGAGCGACATCGGGCCATGGTTGCTTTGCGATGTTTGCGGTGATCGTCGCCCTTTCGCTGGCGCTCATCTTCATGCGCGGTGATCAACTTCGCGCCGACGGGCAAGTGGAGAGCGTGTTGTCGCGTGAAGGTGCGTTCCTCGTCAACAATGTTCTGTTCGCAGTCTTTGCGTTCGTTGTGTTGCTCGGCACGGTGTTTCCGCTCATCATTGAGGCGTTGCAGAACAGGCAAATCGTCGTGGGTGAGCCGTTCTTCGACCAGCTCACGATCCCCATCGGGCTCACGATGTTGTTCATCATGGCGGTCGCGCCGGTGTTGCCGTGGAGAAAAGACGGTCGCAACACCATGTCGCAGCGACTGCTGGCACCCGCGGTGCTCGGCGTGATGTGTCTGGCTGCGGCATTGCTCGCAGGTGCAGGAGGAATCGAACCGCTTCTCGCCTTCGCCCTCGGCGGTTTCGCCGCTGGAAGCGCGCTGCGCCACTTGTACCGCGCCATCCGCGTGCAGCGGCTGCGCGGTTTCGTGGGCCGAGCCAACGGTGGCATGATCGTTCATCTCGGCGTGATCCTCATCTGCGTGGCGCTCGCGGCATCGAACTCGTTCACGCGCAGCCAGGAGATCGACCTGGTTGTCGGACGCGAAGTGAGCTTCGCCGGTCACACGTTCGAGCTCGTCGATGTGATCGAGCAACGAGACTCGCGCAGCCAGTCGGTGCGAGCGCTCGTGAGCCTCGACGGCGGGCAGGCGTACGCGCCGTCGATCACCAAATTCACCCGCATCGGCATGAACGTCGGCACTCCGTCAGTACGCACCACGCTGACCCACGACATTTATCTCACGCTCGAACCGCCGGTGCGCCAAGACTCAGGTCAGGCGCGCATCAAAGTGTTCATCAAGCCGATGATTCTTTGGTTGTGGGTGGGCACGTTCGTGATGGCAATCGGCACGCTTCTTGCTGTGCTTCCGGGCCGCCGCCGTTCGCAGCAAGCAACCGATTCAATTCACGAGTTGCGCGACGAGGTGATCGAAAAGTGAAGTTCGCGAGGCTCTCCGCCGTCGCAACTGCGGTGGTGCTTGCGGCGATGATCGTGGTCTTCATCGTCTCCGACGGAGACACCGATGTTGGTACCCGCTCGCCCTTGCTCGGTCAGCCCGCCCCGGCGATCGTGACCACCACCATCGACGAGCAGCCGTTCGATCTGGGGCGTCGCAAGGGTTCATGGGTGGTGCTCAACTTCTTCAACTCCACGTGCGTTCCTTGCATCGCTGAGCATCCTTCGCTCGTCAAGTTCGTGTCCGCAGAGTCCGCCCGACCAGACGGCGCAGAGTTCTACACCGTTGTCAACGATGACTCCGACTCGGCGATTCGCGACTTCTTCTCCGCCAACGGCGGCAACTGGCCGAAGTTGCGCGACGCCGATGGCGCAATCGCGGTCGCATTCGGCGTCGCAAAAGTGCCAGAAACTTGGATCATCGATCCGAACGGTTTCGTTCGTCTCCGAATCCTCGGGGCAGTCGCCGATGGAGTGCTCGAAGCGCAGCTGGCCGACCTGAGAGCGCGAGAGGGTTGATGAGCCTCGAGAGCCCTGCACACCACGCGAACCACGCGGCACGGCGCACGATGCTGCGTCGATTGGCTTGGGCCGTGACGCTGGTGGTGGCGATTGCGCTGCTGGTCTTTGGCGCTGGGCGAGATACGGGCCCGCTCACACAGCAAGACCGCATCGACGCGATCACGAAGCGCATTGCGTGCCCCACGTGCGACGGCGAGAGCGTCTATGTCTCGCGCGCCGCTGCAGCACAGGCGATTCGCGCGGAGATCGCTCGTCAGGTCGGTGACGGTCTCAAGACCGACGACGAGATCGTCGCCTTTGTCGCCGACCGCTTCGGGGGCCAGGTGCTCCTCGTGCCGAGCGGACGTGGCCTGGAGGCCCTCGTGTGGGTGCTGCCGGTTGCGCTCGCGGTGGTGCTCGTGGCGGGACTGCTTGTGTCGGTTAATCGCGGCGCGGTGGGCAGTAGTCGTCCGTCGCGTCGTCGCAAGCTTGTCATCACGATGGTGATTGCCGTCGTCGTCGGCACTGGTGTCGGTGTGCTCGTCGCTCGTCAGTCAGGTCAACGCTTGCCGTTGCAGACAGCAACGGGAGGAATCGAAGACAGCACGGCGTCGTTGCTGTCACAAGCCAGGTTGGCTGGACCCACCGACGTGAAGTCGGCGATCGACCTCTACGGACGCGTGCTCGAGACCGACCCCGACAATGTTGAAGCGCTCACGTATCGCGCGTGGCTGATCATGTTGTCGGCTCGGCAGTTTGACGAGTCGTTGCGCAAACAGGCCTATGCCACGACGATCGCATCGCTCGGACGAGCCATCGAACTTGACCCTGCGTATCCCGACGCGATGTGTTTCCTTGGCATCGTGGTGTTTCGTGATGGGGGAGACGCTGCATCGGCGAAAGAGTTCCTCGATCGTTGCATCGAGCGGAACCCCCCGGCAGAAGTTCGTGGACTCGTCGAGTCATTGCGCACAGAAGTTGAGGCGGCGCTCGGCGATTGATCGATGATCGACAACGAGTCGATGCTCGGCAACTAGTCGATGACTGGTGGCGCCCACGAGCGCGCTGACACGAACTGCTTGTCGTCACGATCAAGCACCCACACACTTGCCTTGCCCCATTGGGGTGTTCCGTCAATGCGCATGCCCTGATCGGCAAGCGACTCGACAATCGCCGGAATCACGTCGCCGTGGCTGCACACAACTGCTCGGTCGGGAAGTTGTCGCAACACGTCGAGCAGTCGTGCGAGCCCCGTCGCAGACGACGACTCAAGAAACTCAGCCAGCCGCTCGTCGGTCTGCACCTGCGCGGCGATGGCTATCGCGAGCGGTTCGACGGTTTCGACACAGCGCAGATACGGCGACGAGAGAATGACCGTTGGAGTCACCGCAGAGAGACGCTCGGCGAGTACGGCGGCCTGCTTGCGGCCCGAATTCGTGAGCGGTCGGTCGCGATCATCGCCGTCAAAGTCGTGGCGTGACCCTGCCTTGGCGTGACGAACGAGATACAACGGCACCGCGGCAACCTACTTGGCAAAGGTGAACAACAAACTTGGCGAAGGTGGACAACCGACCCTCAGTCGGTGACGGTCGGCGTCGGCAGCCCCCTGAATAGGCTTTGCCCATGCCGACGGGGGACTCTCGCCGCTTGCAGCCTGAAAAGCCCGCGCTCATCGACCCGTTCGGTCGCACGGTGCGTGACCTGCGCATCTCTGTGACGGACCGCTGCAATTTCCGCTGCACCTACTGCATGCCGGAAGAAGGCATGAAGTGGCTGCCGCGCCAAGAAGTGCTCTCCTACGAAGAGATTCGCCGAGTTGCAAAAGTGTGCGTTGATCGATTCGGAGTCGACGGCATCCGCCTCACCGGTGGCGAGCCGACGGTGCGCGCGCACCTGCCGGTGCTGATTTCCCGTTTGGCCGAATTGAAGGTGCCCGACGATGCCGACTCACCGCGTGCTGGCAAGCCGATCGACCTTGCTCTCACCACGAACGGCGCCACACTCGCTCTCATCGCAGACGACCTTCGGCGAGCGGGACTGGCACGCATCAATGTGAGCCTCGACACGCTTGACCAAGAAAAGTTCCGCACGATGACGAGGCGCGACGACCTGCACCGCGTGCTCGAAGGTATCGATGCCGCAATTGCAGCGGGCTTTGACCCGGTGAAAGTGAACGCCGTCGTGCAACGGGGAGTGAACGACGATGAGATTGTCGCGCTCGCAGCCTTCGGCCGAGAGAAGCGTGTCGAAGTCCGGTTCATCGAGTTCATGCCGCTCGACGCACAGGGCCACTGGCTGAACGAAGCAGTGGTCGGACAAGACGAGATCGTCAGCACGATCGCCGCCGTGTACCCCCTCGAGCAATTGCCGGCGCGCGGTGCTGCACCAGCCGACCGTTGGCGCTACCTCGACGGAAAGGGAACCGTCGGCGTGATCCCCACCGTCACCAAGCCGTTCTGCGGCGACTGTGATCGAGTGCGACTCACCGCCGATGGTCAGTTTCGCACGTGCCTGTTTGCTACCGACGAATTCGACGTTCGTGGAATGCTGCGTTCTGGCGCGACCGACGACGAGCTAGAAGCACTGCTGCGCCGCGCAGTGGGCACCAAGTGGGCGGGACACCGCATCGGCGACGTCGCGTTCGTGCGCCCGCGCCGTTCGATGAGCCAGATCGGTGGATGACGTGCAGCAAGATAGAAGGCAACATGC
>RFOJ01000110.1 GCA_009926705.1 Acidimicrobiia bacterium | reverse complement strand
GACCGCTTGTCGCCAGGCACCGGGATGACGACGGCGATGTCGTTGCGAACAAGCTCCCACGGCACAGTGATGTGGATTCCTTTTGCAGGACGAATCGTCACTGAGTCGCCGCCGACGTCCATTCGTCGCATCGAGTCGCCCCAGACTCCGGTGGCATTCACCACGACGCGTGCCGAGATGTCGAACGACTCGCCTTCGTGCGTCGCTACCGATGCTCCGGCGATGCGGCCGGAGGTGTCTTTGTTCAGCTTCGTGACGCCGCAGTAATTGGCGATCGCTGCGCCACGCTGAATCGCAGAACGAATCACCGCGAGCGTGAGGCGGGCGTCATCGGCTTCGGCGTCAAAGTAGAGGTAAGCGGCGGCGAGCGTCTCTGCCTTCATTGTCGGCATGTGGGCGAGGGCTGTCTTTGCGCGTAGGCGGCGGTGCAACCTGCCGACACGCCAGCCGCCCGTGAGGTCGTACATCCACAGCGCCGACCCGAGAGCGCGGGCGATTTTGCGCGAAACGACGCTGTCTTTGGTGAGCACCGGAATCATGAACGGAAGCGTGCGCACCAAGTGCGGGGCATTGCGCAGCAGGCGTTGGCGCTCGTACAGCGCTTCATAGACGAGAGCGATGTCGCCTTGCTGCAGGTATCGAAGCCCGCCGTGAATCAACTTGCTGCTCTTGCTCGAGGTGCCCGACGCGAAGTCAGCTCGGTCGACCAGGGCGACGCGCAGTCCGCGGGCTGCCGCATCGAGTGCCACGCCCGCGCCGGTGATTCCGCCACCTACGACGAGCACGTCGAAGGTCTCGCTGCGCAGTCTGGCGAGGGTGGCCGCTCGATTCACGGCGCCGAGCCTAGAAGTGCGAGCGGTATGGGCGTGGTGTGACGGGTGACCACCTGATGCTTGTTTGCATAACTTGCAAACAAGCATTTACCGCTAATAGAGTCGTGCCCATGCAAGCCCCGGAACTCGTCGCCGCGAAATACCGCGCGCAAGGCCGCCGACTCACCCCGCAGCGCCAGCTGCTGTTCACCTTGCTGCACGAAAACGCCACCCATCCGACTGCCGAAGGTCTCTTCGAGGCTGCAAGCAAGAGAATGCCTGGCATCTCATTGCGGACGGTGTATCAGACGCTGGATGAGCTCTCTGACATGGGCGAGATCCAGCTCATGCACTGCGACGGCGGGGCGGTGCGATTCGACCCCAATGTTGACGACCATCATCACGCGCTCGACGCCGCGACCGGCGAGGTATTCGATGTGTACGTCGACAACCTTGACGCGCTGCGAGCGCAGTTGCCCGAAGGCTTTGAAGTAGAACAAGTGAGCATTGTCTTCCGCGGACGAGTCACGAAGCCCGCATCATTGAAGGCGATGCATGCAAAAACCAAGTCTCCCGTGCGGCAGCAAACCGCCCGGGCGAAGTCCACGAAGCGCGCGCCACGGCGCACGAGTCGCGGATCATCCAAATAACCCACCACCAAGGAGAAACACTCATGGCCAAGTTGCACGGCACCAAAACACATGAGAACCTCAAGGAGGCGTTCGCCGGCGAGAGCCAGGCAAACCGCCGTTACTTGTGGTTCGCCCAGAAGGCCGACGTCGAGGGCTACCCCGACGCAGCCGCGCTGTTCCGTTCTGTCGCCGAAGGCGAGACCGGTCACGCACACGGCCACCTCGACTATCTCGCAGAAGTTGGCGACCCCGCCAGCGGCGAGCCGATCGGTGACACCGAGCAGAACCTGAAGGCGTCGATCGCCGGCGAGACCTATGAGTACACGCAGATGTACCCGGGCTTTGCCAAGACCGCACGCGACGAAGGCTTTGCCGAAATCGCCGACTGGTTCGAGACTCTGGCACGCGCCGAGAAGAGCCATGCAGGTCGCTTCACCGAGGGACTCAAGTCCATCGGCTGATTCGCCCAGCGAATCTTGGGACATTGTCCCGCGGGTCTCGGCCCGGACGCGGGTTCACTTTTCAGGTGAACTGCAGCGATCCGGGCCGGGCCCCGGAACCCGAATGCGGGTCTCAGCAGTCGAGATCGCTCGACGAGTGACCCGAACGAAGAGCAACACCATCACGAACACGGAAACAGAATGACCATCACATACGACCCGCACCACCCGCTGTATCTCGACGAGGCCGACACGCGCGCCGAGCTCACCCGGGTGTACGACCTGTGCCACGGCTGCAGGTTGTGCTTCAAGTTCTGTCCGTCGTTCCCGACGCTGTTCGACTACATCGACCAGCACGACGACCAAGACGCTGGCAAGATGACGCCAGCGCAGCAAGACCACGTCATCGACGAATGCTTCCAGTGCAAGTTGTGCTACATCAACTGCCCGTACATCCCCGGCCAGCACGAGTGGGCGCTTGACTTCCCGCGCCTCATGCTGCGCGCCGACGCGATGCGTCGCGCCAACGGCCAAGTTTCATTGCGCGACAAGGCGACGACCGCCTTCATGGGCAACACCGACGCGATCGGCAAAGTCTCGGTCGCGACTGCCACCATCACCAACAAGGTGATGGGGGCCAAACCCGGCTCGCTCATCCGCAAAGTGGTGGAAAAGACCGCTGGCATCTCCAGCGTGCGCTTGCTGCCCAAGTTCGCACGCAGCAGGTTTTCTTCATGGTTCAAGCAGCGCCCCAAGGTGCGCCTGGGCAAGAAACAGGGGAGCGTCACGGTGTTCCCCACATGCCTCGTGGAATATCAGGAGCCTGCAATCGGCAAGGCGCTTGTCAAGGTGTACGAGCACAACGGCATCGAGTGCACACTGACTGACGCTGGCTGCTGCGGCGCCCCGTTCTTGCACAGCGGCGATCTTGATGCGTTCACGAAAGTGGCGGTCGACAATGTCGCAACTCTCGCCGCCGAAGTTCGCAAGGGCAACGACATCGTCGTACCGCAGCCGACCTGCAGCTACGTGCTGAAGAAGGACTACCTCGACTACGTCGGTGGGCCAGACGCGCAACTCGTGTCAGAGCACACGTTCGACGCCGCGGAGTACCTCATGAAGGTGCACAAGACCGAAGGTGCCTCGCTCGATACGCAATTCTCGGGCGAGATTCCCGAGACCATCACGTATCACACCCCGTGCCACCTGCGCGCACAGAACATCGGACTGAAGAGCCGCGACTTGATGAAGTTGACGGGCGCCAAGATCAAGCTCGTGCAGCAGTGCTCGGGCATCGACGGAATGTGGGGCTTGCGCGCCGAGAACGCCGAGCTGAGCATCCCGATCGGCAAAAAACTCGGTGAGATGGTGCAGGCCGCCGACGGCGACGTCGTCGCAGGCGACTGCCACCTGGCGAACACTGCAATCACCGAACAAACCGGCGACACCCCGCTGCATCCGCTGCAGGTGGTTGCCAAGGCCTACGGCCTCGACACCGAATAACGAATACCAACAACCCCCAAACACAAGGAGACATCCCCCCATGTCGACCATGACCAGCAAGAGAAAACTCACCCTCGACGACATCCTCGACCACCGCGCCTACGAGCGCGTGCGTGCCGAGCGACGCAACGAAGTAATCGAAGTGAAGCGCCGTCGGCGCCTGCACCTCGGCACCGTTGTGACGGTGGCCTT
>RFOJ01000109.1 GCA_009926705.1 Acidimicrobiia bacterium | reverse complement strand
GAGACGACGCCGACGGTCGCCCTCCTCCAATTGGGCTACAACGACAACCCGGCGAACTTCGCCCAAGAAATCGACCAGGTGGTGACTGCGCTCAATGCACGTGCGGTACAGCGCATCGTGTTCGTCAATCTCTCCACGCGCCGAGCGTCGGTTGACTACGCGACCTCGAACGCGGCGCTCGCCGCTGCGACACAGCGTTACCCGAACGTGAGCGTGCTTGACTGGAACACTTACAGTTCGAGCCCAGACAGATCGAGGTGGTTCAGCGACTCCGTCCATCTCACGAACACCGGCCGAGTCGAGTTCGCACTCTTCTTGCGCAACCAGCTCGACGAATTGCGCCGAGCCGGGCTGATTACGGTCGGTGCTGGCGGCATCATCCCGATGGCAGTACCAATGGTGCAGGGCGAGCGAGGCGAACCAGTCAAGGCGTTGCAGGTGGCACTTAACACGGCGCTCGGTCTGAAGAAGAAGCAGCGACTTGCGACTGACGGCGTCTTCGGCAAGGGCACGGCGAACGCAGTGTCGAAGTTCGAGGAAGCGTCGGGGCTGCCTATCGACGGCATCGCCGACGAACAAGTCGTTGCTGCGCTCGGCATCGACCACACGACCTTCACGCTCGCCCGCGGGGCGCGCCACTCTTCGGTTGCGTCAATCCAGAAGGCGCTTGCGAACGTGCTCGGCATCAAGATTGCAGCCGACGGCGTGTTCGGCAGTGGAACCGACAAACAGGTCAAGCGATTCCAGAAATCAGTCGGACTTCCGACGACCGGAGTCGTCAACCGCGTGACATGGATGTCGCTGCTCAGCGCTTCGGCGCAACGCTGACGCCGTCGAATTGCCGCTGCCAAGCAGCATCACTGACGAGCGACGGGTAGGCGGCGCGGTACTCACGCTTCAAGCGACCGTAGTTGCGGACCAAGGCCCCGAGCACGGAGAACACGTCGCGCCACAGCGCAAAGAACCGCGCGCGATCGCGCTCGCAGACAAAACCCTCCGGCAGCCGGTCATGTCGATAGAGAATGCGCTCGTGGCGAAGCGCCAACCCAACGGCTCGCGAGTCGATGGGGGCGGTACGCAGTGCCTTGCTACGAAGTGCAGCTGGCAAGAAGAACCCACCGAGCAGCGGCAGTGAGAGCACGAATCCAACCAGTCGTATCGGCTTGGGCAAGGGTTTCGAAATCGAGATTGCCGCATGCTCGGCAGACAGCGGCGCAGGCTTCTCTTCGGTGACACGACGCAGTTCGTCGTGCAAGGCGGCGTGATCGACCTCGGCAAGGGCCGAAGGACCGGCGAGGTAGGCCCGCATGCCACGAATCATGTACTCGGCACTCGAATAGCGAAACCCGAAAAGATTGCGGAAGCTGAGAGCCAAGAAGCGTTGGCCGAGGTGCCACCAACGGTGACGATCGAAGACCAGCGTGTCGATGGTGGCGAAATTGCGCATCTCGTAGAACAAACTCGACGGGTTGTTCTTTAGGTGGAAGTCGGCGTGCCACACGATGACGCCGTTCAATGTCACGGTGTGGCGGCCGGTGTGCATGAGACCAAATGCCACGTCGTCGCCACGCACGAAGACGGGCATCGGGTTGTCGCGCGTGATGCCAATTGGGAATGCCGTGTACCACCAAGCGGAGTAGGCAAAACGACGTTCCTTGGCGTCTTTGACCGCCAGACGACGTTCGCGCAAGTCGTCTTCTTGCCCGAGCGCCCGCAGCGGATACAACGAGCGCCACAGGTACTTGCTTCCGGCCTCGAACTGCATCCACTGGCGTTCTTCGCTGAGCATCGCACCATGAACGCACAGCTTTGGATCCCGCGCATACGCAAAGAGCGCCACCGTGCGCACTAACGACTCTGCTTCAAGATTGATGTCGTCATCCATGAACAGCACGTGCGTGGCCCAACCCGCCGTACGCAACCACATGAGGCCTCGGGCGAATCCGCCTGCACCACCGAGGTTGCGGTTCGGCACGACCGTGAGATCGTCGCTCGGCGCTTCACCGAAGTCGACGTTGCCGGCATTGTCGACGACCAATACGCGAACTCGTCCTCGCAATGAGTCGAGACCACGCACCAGCGACAGCACCTTCTTGACGGTGGGCACGACGTAGGCCTGGCGGTTGAAGGTGGTGATCGAGAGCGATAGTCGAACCGGGTGAGCAGGCGTCGTATCGGTGAGCCACTCCACGCGGCGCACACGACACTCCCCCGCGGTCACGATGCGCACATACAGCACGCCCCACTTTGAGCGCTGCAACGAGCCGACAGCGATGTCGACGTGTTGCCCCGCGAGTGGTGCACTTGCGACGACAACTTCACGCCCGCGAGTTACTGCGACCACTTCGGCGCGGCCGTTTCCGCTTGCGACGACTCGAGCCGTCAACGCGTCGACGGAGGTGAGACGGCGCCATCTTCCCGCGTGGAACACACCGAACGTCGTGTCGAAGGTGAGGGTGCCAGCTACGACTCCCACGACGTCACCCGCCGCCTCATCAATCGTCACTGACATTGCTCCACTGCTGCGCACATACAGCTCGGGCTCGCCGAACCCGGGAGCCGGCAGCAACGAACGCTGCAACAACTGGAGGGTGGTCATCTCAGAGACTCTCGCTCATCCGAGCGGGTCGGTGACGAACGCCGGAATCGACCGACCTTCCGCGATCGACGCTTTCGCGGTGTCGGCGACGTTCAACGCCTCGTGAATCGTCACGTCCATATCCAGATAACGGTAGGTGCCGAGACGCCCAAGGAAGGTGACTCCCTGCTCTTTGCGCGCTAGCTGCACGTATCTGAGCAACTGTTCTTTCTCTTCCACGAGTCGCACCGGGTAATACGGCGTGTCATTCACTTCGCAGAGACGGCTGTATTCGCGGTAGATGACCGACTTGTCGTGCGACTCCCACGGTGCGAAGTGCTTGTGCTCGGTGATGCGCGTGTATGGCACCTGCGCGTCGCAGTAGTTGACGACTGGGCAGCCCTGGTAGTCGCCGTTCACCACTTCGGGTGTGAAGTCGAGCGTCCGGTACGCGAGGCGACCGTGCTCGAAATTGAAGTATGCGTCGATCGGGCCGCTCCAAAAGGCGTGGTCGTATTCCGAAAGACGTTCCCGCGGCATTCGTGTTGAGAGGCGCACCGTGATGCGCGGGTGGTCGAGCATCGCTTCGGCAAGCGCGGTGTAGCCGTGTTCAGGAATGCCTTGGTGAGGATGGCTGAAGTACGAGTCGTCGTCGGTGAACCGCAGCGGTAGTCGAGCAAGGATGCTCGCTGGCAGGTCTTTCGGGTCGACGCCCCACTGCTTGCGCGTGTAGCCGGCAAAGAACGCCTCGTAGAGTTCGCGGCCAACGAGTCGGAGTGCTTGCTCTTCGAACGACTTCGGGTCGGTGATGCTCGAGTCAGCCCGCGACGCAACGAACACCTCGGCTTCTTGCGGCGTGAATTGCTTGCCGAAGAACGCATTGATGAGACCGAGGTTCATCGGCATCTGGTACGCCTTCTCGCCGACCATCGCCCGCACGCGGTGGCGGTACGGCTTGAACGTCGCAAAACGTTGCACGTAAGTCCACACGCGTTCGTGCTGAGTGTGGAAGATATGCGGCCCGTACACGTGCACCATTACGCCGGTCTCGTGACGCACGGTGTGGCAGTTGCCGGCGA
>RFOJ01000108.1 GCA_009926705.1 Acidimicrobiia bacterium | reverse complement strand
GCTGGTGCTGCTCACTTCGGGCCTCATCTACCGTGCCGTCGACCGAAGTCTCAATGATCAGGTCGACGAATTCTTGCTCGATCGAGTGTCGAGCATTGCCGCCCGACTCGAAGACTCGCCGCGCGGCTTGTTCGATACACCAGGTCGGCGATTCCGCAACCCGCTCGGCGACGTGCTCATCGATGCACGGTTCGACGTTTCGAGCCAGGTCATCACCTCCACGGGTGAGGTGGTCTTCGCCATCGGACAAGACGACCTTCCGATATCAAAGTCGGATATCGCAGTTGCAACAGGTGAGTCACCAAAGTTCCACGACGTCAGGGTCGCTGGCGAACCGATGCGAATGTACGTGGTGCCGATTCGTGGCGGCGGCGCGCTGCAAGTCGCACGCGGCACCGGTGAGATCAACGAAACTCTGCGTCGCGTCGGCCTATGGCTGCTCAGCGTGGGAGTCGCACTGGTCATCCTCGCCGCGGCAGTGAGTTGGTGGCTTGCGTCGCGCATCACCGCCCCGTTGCGTTCGCTCGCTGCGGCGGCTGACGACATCGCGGCAACTGGGCGACTCGACAATGACGTGCCCGAGGCAGGCCCACGAGAAGTGGCGTCGCTCGCTGCCAACTTCAACCGCATGATGAGCACCATCCGCAGTTCTTTCGAACGTGAGCGACGGTTCGTGCAGGATGCGAACCACGAATTGCGAACGCCGCTCACTTCGTTGCGCGCCAACAGTGAGTTGCTGCAACGAGATGATCTCTCGCCTGAAGACAGGAAGTCGATACTTTCCGACATCCGCATTGAAGTGGACGAGATCACCGCCATCAGCGCCGAGCTTGCGACGCTTGCCGTCGACCAAAAACCCCTTGAGACTCCACTCACCGTCGACCTCGGTGATGCGGTGTCGGTGGTCGTCGAGCGGGTGCGCAAACGCTCATCACGCAACGTGATGCTCTCTGTCGAGTCTGCATCACCTTCGCTCGTCAGTGTGAGGCTCGCGCAGTTCGAGCGTGCGGTCTCGAACTTGCTCGATAATGCCGTGAAGTTTTCTTCATCCGACACCACCATTCAGGTGACGGTGCGAGACCGCTCGGTATGGGTGGTTGACCACGGTCCAGGAGTGAGCGACGAAGACAAGTCGCGGGTGTTCACGAGGTTCTTTAGGGCCGAAGCGACACGTTCGCTGCCGGGTTCGGGTCTTGGGCTTTCGATCGTGAAGCAGTTCGCCGACGACCACGCTGCGACCATCGAGGTGCTTGACACGCCAGGTGGGGGCGCCACATTTGTTCTGCGATTTCCCGCTGTCGCTGCCAACCGTTAAGCCAGCCTCTTCGACCGCCTACCGACGCACCCTCAGCGGCGCGTCGCTCGCTGTTGAGCAATCTCGAGTGCGGCATCTTCAGCGACGAGCCGGCGCATGCTGGCGACACGTGCCTCGCTCAGCGAGCCCGACTCCACGGCGTCGCGCACCGCACAACTTGGTTCTTGCTCGTGTTTGCAGTCTCGAAAGCGACACTTCTCGGCGATGGTGAAAACGTCCACGAACGCGCGCTCGATGCCGTGACCGCTGGACCACAATCCGATTGCCCGCAGCCCGGGAGTGTCAATCAGCCAACCGTGGTCGGGCAACGGCACCAGGTCGACCGCCGTCGTCGTATGACGACCTTTGTTGTCGCCGCGGCGAGTTGCACCCGTGAGTTGTGAGTCGCTGCCAGTGAGGGCGTTGACAAGAGTCGACTTGCCCACCCCACTTGAACCGAGCACGGCAACAGTGGCACCGTCGCGCACGTGGGCTCGCAGCGCATCGAGCCCCTCGCCCGTCAGGCTGCTCACCACGTGCACCGGCACGTTGAGCGAAATTGCTTCCACTGCTTCGCGTGCGCGCGCCGCATCTGTCGCTTCGATGCTGTCGCTCTTCGTCAGTACTACGACTGGTTGTGCTCCAGAGTCGAACGCCAGAACCAGCTCTCGTTCGAGGCGTCGTTCGTTCGTCGCCCGATCAAGAGCATGCACGATGAACACCACGTCGAGGTTTGCTGCAATCGTGTGCGCCTCGGCACGGACTTCGTCTGATGACGCGCGGCGCACCAGCTGAGACCGACGAGGAAGCACTTCGAGAATGCGCTCGCCATCTTCTGACACGATGATCCAGTCGCCGACCGCGACGTCAGCACCGATGTTTCGCACTCGTTTCTCTGCGAGCACGGTCGCTGCCGCCATCTCGCTTCGCTGCACACAGAGAAATGTGCTCCATCCACGATCGATGCGACGCACTCGCCCGATGAGTACTTTGTCACTCATCTCGCCGAAATTCTCGACAGCGCGACGAAAATCTTCGGTGAGTCCGAGCTCCGTCAAAGCGTTATGCACTATGCGTTTCACGATAACTGGTTGCGATTTTCTCAATCGGGTGCTTGACTGCCCGACTCGAATGTCTTACAACGGAATACTGCTGCATGTCACGACCACTCGTCATCGTTGAATCGCCAGCGAAGGCGAAGACCATCGCCAAGCTGCTGGGGAAGGACTTCGTCGTCGAAGCATCGGTCGGCCACGTCGCCGACCTCCCAAAGTCTGGGCTGCAGGTCGACGTTGAGAACGATTTCGCCCCGAACTACGAGGTCACCGAACGTGGGTCGAAGGTCATTCGCGATCTCAAGGCAAAACTGAAGACGGCGACGGAGCTGTATCTCGCAACCGACGAAGACCGCGAGGGTGAGGCCATCTCGTACCACCTCGTCGAATATCTAAAACCGAAAGTTCCCGTCAAGCGCATGGTGTTCCACGAGATCACTCGAAGCGCCATCGACGAAGCGGTGCGAAATACCCGAGAAATCGACAAAGAACTCGTCGATGCGGCCGAGGCACGACGGGTACTTGACCGCCTGTTCGGTTACACGCTCTCTCCCGTGCTCTGGCGCAAGATTAATAGGGGTCTCTCTGCGGGTCGGGTGCAGAGCCCCGCAATTCGCCTCGTCGTCGAGCGCGAACAAGAACGAATGAACTTCATCGTCGCGGACTATTGGGATTTGGCCGTTCTGACGGCGACCAGCCCCTCATTTAAGGCGGTCCTCTCGTTGGTGAACGGCATGCGAGTGGCCACAGGTCGCGACTTCGACAACAAAGGCGTGGCCAGAGACGGCGTCGCCGTTGTCACCAAAGAACGAGCAGAAGAACTCACCGCTGCCCTCAGGGGCAAAGACCTGGTCGTCCGCTCGCTTGACGACAAGCCGTACCGCAAGTCGCCGAAGGCCCCGTTTATCACCAGTTCACTGCAGCAGGAGGCCGGCAACAAACTGCGCCTCAGCGCGGGCGAAGTCATGCGAATTGCGCAAGGCCTCTACGAGTCGGGGTACATCACGTACATGCGCACCGACAACGTCGGGTTGAGCGACGAAGCCATTGCCGCGATTCGTGCAGAGATCACCAGCACCTTCGGCGAAAAGCTCGTGCCCGGCGAGCCGCGCACCTACAAGTCGAAGGTGAAGAACGCACAAGAAGCACACGAGGCCATTCGTCCGACACTGCCGCTGCGTTCGCCCGACTCGTTGCGCGGCGAACTCAATGCCGTCGAACTCAACGTGTACCGGCTCATCTGGCAGCGCACGCTTGCGTCGCAGATGGGCGACGCGCACGCGAAGCAGTGGAAGCAATTTCGCTCAACGTGCCGGTGCACGTGGTGAGCAGCCTGACGGGCGAGG
>RFOJ01000107.1 GCA_009926705.1 Acidimicrobiia bacterium | reverse complement strand
TATCTCGGTTGGCTGCTGACAGCGAGCATCACCTCGGCGACTGCGGTGTTGGTGTGCAAGCCGAGGCACGCACACGAAGCTCGCACACTGATTGCGGGAGCAGGATCGAAGTCAACCACGTCGCCACTACCGCGCATCACCTACGCAACGCTCGCCGTGTTGTCGACGATCGGCTTCGCTGTATTTTTTGACGATCTCGTGGTGGCAGTAGTCGGCGGGGTGTCGATGGGTGTGTTCGTGTGGTTGTCGTTCGCGAAACGAATACGGCCAGCTGCATGAGCAAGCAGTACGACGCAGTCGTCGTCGGTGGTGGCGTTGGTGGCATCGTCTCTGCGATTCGCCTTGCAGTCGCGGGCCGCAGTGTGGCGTTGTACGAACGCAACGAGCATCTCGGCGGCAAGCTGGCGGTTCGAGAACGCGACGGCTTCACCTTCGACATCGGGCCGTCGTTGCTGACGTTGCCGTCGGTGTTCGACGAGGTGTTCCGTCTCGCGGGCACGAGTCTCGAAGCAGAAGTGGAACTCGTGAGGCTCGACCCGTCGTTCCGCTATTTCTGGCCCGACGCATCGACCGTGACATTCCGCGACGAACCAGTGGCGACAGCCGAGGCTCTCGATGCCTTTAGCCCCGGTAGCGGGGCAGAGTACCTCGCGTATCTGCGACGGGCTCGCTCGATTTGGCAGACAAGTGAGCGCACATTCTTCGCTGGGGCCATGGGCTCGCCCGTTTCGTTGCTGCGTCGCATGCGCTCGCCACGTGACTTCACGCGCATCGATGCGAGGCGCCGTCTCGCATCGCGTGCAGCGTCGGCGTTTGGCGACGAGCGCATGCGCCAGTGGCTCGGCCGCTACGCCACCTACAGCGGGTCAGACCCATCGCTCGCACCAGCGACGCTGGGTTGCATTGCTGCAGTGGAGGCCGACTTCGGCGCGTGGTACGTGCGCGGTGGTCTTGGTGCGTTGCGCGATGCGCTGGTGCGGGTGGCAGAACGGTGCGGCGTGGTGATGCACACCGGTCGCGAAGTCACAGAGGTGACTGCAACCCGACGTCGCGTTACCGGTGTGAGTGTCGGTGACGAGCATGTTGATGCCTCAATGGTGTTTGTAAATGCCGATGCTGAACACTTGTATCGCGACTTGTTGAAGCATGACCGCCGCTTACGTGATGTACAGAAGACCGAGCGCTCGACGAGTGGCATCGCTGTGCTCGTCGCAGCCGAGGGTCGCACGCCGATGATCGCGCATCACAACGTGTGGTTCTCGCGCAACTACGCGCGTGAGTTTGACGACATTCGCAACGGCAAGATTCCACGTGACCCGACGATTTACGGCTGCGTTTCAAGCGTGACCGACTCGACACAAGCACCCGACGGATGCGAGAACTGGTTCTTGCTCATCAATGTGCCGGCCGACGACCGAGAGGTCGGCAGTCAAGTCGGTGAGTGGCTGCTCGACAAACTCGCGAGTGTTGGCCCAGATTTGCGAGGTCGTACACGATGGATGGAAGTGATTGGACCTCGCGATATTGCCCAGCGATATCGATCGCCAGGCGGAGCGATCTATGGCACGTCATCCAACGGTCGTAACGCGGCGTTTCGCCGGCCGTCGACTCGTGGACCGCGTCGGGGGCTGTATCTCGTTGGTGGCTCGACGCATCCAGGCGGCGGGCTGCCGCTCGTGACGATGAGTGCACGCATTGCGACACAACTCGCTCTTCGCGACAACCCGCAGCGATAGCCTCAAAGCCGTGTCTGTGACGGTTCGTATCCCCACCACGCTGCGACCGCTCTCGGGCGGCGCGAGCAGCGTCACGGTGTCGGGTGCTACCTTGCGCGACGTGTTGAAGGCGCTTGATGCTGCGCATCCCGGCTTCGCGGCAAAGTTGCTCGATCAAGACGGCAACTTGCACAAGTTCGTCAACGTGTTCGTCGCCGACGACGACGTTCGATACCTAAAGGGGCTCGACACGCCGGTGCTCGGTGGCCAGACGGTGTCGATTGTGCCCGCCGTCGCTGGCGGTCAGGCAGTGTCAATCGTGCCTGCTGTCGCTGGCGGTCAGGTTGTGTCGACCGCAGTCGTGGTCGACAGCGAGCGCTAGGGCTCGCCCTCGGTTGAAGTTCGCCGTCGCGATACCGGCGCGACTCGAATCGACGCGTCTTCCTCGCAAAGTGCTGGCCGACATCGGCGGCAAGGCGATGCTGCAGCGAGTGATCGAAGAGTCCGCCAAAGCACCTTCAGTCAGCCAGGTGGTGCTCTGCACCGACTCTGACGAAGTGGCATCGCACGCCCGCACGTGGGGCACTCGCGTGATCATGACTTCGCCCCAATGTTCGTCGGGCTCAGAGCGCATCGCGTCGGTAATCGAACACATCGACGCCGATGTGGTCATCAACGTGCAGGGAGACCAACCGTTCGTCGACCCGGCAGTTATCGAATCGATGTGCAACGTGTTTCGCCAGCGAACCCCGACGCCTTCGGTGGTCACGCCCGTCTACCCGCTGCCCACGGAAAAAATCGACAACCCCGACGCGGTAAAGGTGGTGGTGGGCGCCAACCATCAAGCGCTCTATTTCAGCCGTGCCGCCGTGCCGTTCGTGCGCGGCAAAGAACGTACGGAGTGGCTCGCGAGCCGCGTGCACTGGGGGCACGTCGGTATGTACGGATACCGACGCGACGTGCTGCAGCGGTGGTCGTCGCTCAACGCGTCGCCGCTCGAAGAAGCGGAGAAACTCGAGCAACTTCGCTTGCTTGAGAACGGAATTACGATTGATACCTACGAGATCGTCGCCCAACCCCGAAACACGCTCTCCGTCGACAGCCCAGCCGACCTCGAGACCGCGCGACGCCTGGTGAACCAATGAACCGCCAAACTCACCTCGTTACCTCGCAGATGGCGGCAAGATGACGAGCAAACGACCGTTCACCGAGGTGATGCTCGAAGAAGCAACGGCTATCTCGGCAGCCGCCAAGCGCATCGACGCACGCACCGCCGAAGCTGCCGTCGCCTTGTTGGTCGGTTGCACGAGCAAGGTGATCATCACGGGTGTGGGCAAGTCGGGCCTCGTCGCGCAAAAAATCGCAGCGAGTTTCACGTCGGTTGGTCTCTTGTCGGTATACCTCAACCCGCTCGACGCCCTGCACGGCGACATCGGTGTGGTTCGTGACGGCGATGTCGTGGTGCTCATCAGCAACAGCGGCGAGACGAGCGAGCTGCTCACCATCGTGCCGTTCCTAAAGAAGCGCACCGTCAAGATGCTCGGCATCATCGGCAAGGCGAAGTCGACGCTCGGTGAACGATGCGACGTGGTGCTCGACGCCTCAGTCGAGCGCGAAGCCGCACCGATCGACCAAGTGCCCACGTCGAGCACTGCGGTGGCGATGTCGATCGGTGACGCACTCGCTGTTGCCTGGATGACGGCGAAGGGCGTCTCCGCAAGCGACTTCGCGATGAACCACCCGGGCGGCACCATCGGACGCCGCCTCACGCTCACGGTCGCTTCCGCGAGAGAAGTTGCTGATGGTGCAACCCGACGCCCGACTGCCCGAAGTGGTCGACGCGCTGACTTCGCAGGCGATCGGTGCCGTGCTTGTCGCCAACCCGGGCAATGCGTCTGCGCTCGGTGGCATCATCACTGACGGTGACCTGCGTCGAGCGCTCAAGAAATCGACGGCTGAAAAATGGGGGACGCTTGTCGCTCGCGATTTGATGACCGCAACCCCCATCAGCGTGCAGTCACACGTTGCGGCAGTCGAAGCACTCACGCT
>RFOJ01000106.1 GCA_009926705.1 Acidimicrobiia bacterium | reverse complement strand
CTGCGGCGAATGCGCCGCGACCTGGCACTTGCACTGGAGCAGGGGGCATTCGGAATGAGCACGGGCCTCACTCACGTGCCGAGCGCCTATGGCGACTTCGACGAAGTCGCCGCCCTGGCCGAGGTACTCGCCGAACATCGCGCTTTGTACGCGACACACTCGCGGGCATCCGAACCCGACGAGCGGGCAGCTGTGGCGGAAGCAATCGAGCTCGGCCGACGAACCGGGGTCACCGTTGAATTCAGCCATCTTGCGATCAATCGACCCGACCGCTGGGGCACCGGTGCCGAATTGCTCGCGCTGTTTGACTCGGCACGCGAAGACGGTGTCGACATTTTCTTCGACGTGTATCCCTACGACGCGTCGTCCTCGTCACTCACCCAGTACCTGCCGCCGTGGGTGCAAGCCGGCGGCACCACAGCGATGCGCGAGCGACTCGCCGACCCATCACAGCGTCGAAGAGCCCTCGTCGACATGGCCGACGGCTGGTTCAACGGCATCCCCTGGCTGTGGGACCGCTTCCATGTCTCGAGCACACCCGACGGTCGCCATGTCGGCCTCAGCCTCGAGCAAATTTCCGCGCAGGAAGACGTAGAGCCCGACGAACTCACGTTGCGTCTGTGCGAAGAATACGGAAACGAGATCCAGGTCGTGCTCTTCTACCGCACCGAGGAGGACGTCTCCGCATTCCTGCGCCACCCGCTCGCAGTCGTCGGATCGGACGGCAACGCGATCGCGTTGCACCAGCCCTCGGCCCGGCCGCACCCCCGTAACTTCGGAACCTTCCCGCGAGTGCTCGGTCGCTACGTGCGTGACCGCAGCGTGCTGGAGTTGAGCGATGCGGTGCGCAAGATGTCGCACGAACCGGCTCGACGTCTCGGGATCACCGATCGCGGTTCACTCACCGTCGGCAAGGCAGCCGACGTGGTGGTGTTCGACGCACAGCGAGTGATTGACCGTGCCGACTTCGGCAAGCAACCCGAACGACCCGAGGGAATCAGCCACGTCGTCGTGAACGGCGATGTCGTGCTGAAGCACGGCGAGATCGTCGACCGCCGCCCGGGGCGGATGTTGCGCCACGCCGGCTGAGACGAGCGATCAGCGCTTGCCGGTGAGTTGCACTTCGACTCCGGGACGATCCACGACATCTGTCTGAAGCACTGCACCAAGGCCAGGGCGGGTGGGCGGCACGTATGCTCCGCGTCCAGGTTTCGGCAGATCGTCGACGAATTGCGGATACACCTCGGAGAGATAGGCGCGAACTACCTCTTGATAACTCGCGTTCGGTGAACTGAAGCCAAGGTGCACGCCGGCCAGCAGCGTGAACGGCCCGGTGCAGTCGTGGAAGGTGACTGGCAATCGCTTCGCGTCGGCCAGCGCGACGATGCGTCGCGACTCGGTGATGCCGCCGCACCACGTCGGGTCGATCATCACCTGGTCGGCGATGCCGCGCTCGATGATCGGTGAATACTCGAATCGTGACATGAGGTACTCGCTGACGAGCAGCGGGATGGTGGTGCTGCGCTTTAGTTCGGCGAGCGCGTCGGGGTTGTCGGCCACGATTAGGTCCTCGATCCAGGCCGGTTGGAACGGCTCGAGTGCCCTAGCAATCTTCTTCGCCGCAGGGAGCGACCACAGACCGTGGCCCTCGGCCATGATCTCAATCTGTGACCCCACGGCCTCTCGGATCTTTTCGAACGGCTCGAGGCCCGCGCGAAGATCCTCGGGTGCGATATGTTGCGCACCTGCCCGATGCGCGAACCGGTCGAAGGGCCAGATTTTCATGCCGGCAAAACCTTCCGCCACGAGCTCGCGGGCGAGCTCGCCGGGACGCTGCAGGAATGCGTCGTAATCCTCGAATCGGCCGGCGCCAGTCGCGCCTCCCCCAATCTTCCAGCTCTTTCCGTACGACGGGCCGGCGCATGTGTTGTAGACCGGCACGCGATCGACGGAGGGCCCACCGAGCACGACGTGCAGCGGCAGTCCGACCGACACGGCGAGGGCGTCCCAAAGCGCCACGTCGATTGCAGAAAGGGCGCGTAGCTCGAGACCGCGTCCGCCGAATCTCGAGGCAGTTCGATACCCGAGTTCCCACACGGCTTCGGGTGACGCCGAGCCGAGCGTGAGGATCTTCGGCGCGAGAAACTCGTGGATGTACGCGGCTACTGCGCGCGGGGTGTAATACGTTTCACCGTGACCGACGATTCCCTGGTCGGTGTGCACGCGCACGAAAACGATCTCGGGCAACGGCGAGCCGTCCCCGGGAATGATCGTCTCGATGCCGGTAAGTCTCATACGCTGGGGCTCCGCGTCACTTGACGACGTAATGTTCGGCGCCCTGGGTGCCGGCGGCGTCGGAGAGGATTCGTTCGATTTCCTGTAGTTCGCTCGCACTCAGTGCCCACTCCACGCCCTTCACGTTGTCTTCGACTTCGGCGGCAGTGATCATGCCGGCAAGGCATGTGGCGACGTACTCGTGCCGTGCGACCCAGGCAATGGCGAGTTGAGGAAGCGTGTGCGAACTTGAAGCCGCAAACTCTTTCAGGCGCTGCGCCACGTTGACGTTCTTACGAAAGTTGTCGCCCGCAAACAGCGGGAGGCCGAACACGTCTCCTTTCGAGCGCCAGTCATTCGAGGGGAACGTAGTGTCGGAAGTCCATGTTCCCGAGAAGAGTCCGTGGCATAGCGAACCGTAGGTCATCAACCCGATGTTTGCTTCGCCGAGGTACGGGACCATCTTCTGCTCAATGCGCCGATCGAGCAGGTTGTATCCCGACTGCTGCACCTGGACGCTTCCGTGACGGCGATACTCATCGAGCTGCTCGATGGTGAAGTTGGAGACTCCGACCGCGCGAACTTTGCCCGACTTGACGAGCTCTTTGAACGCAGCCATGGACCCTTCGGGCGAGCCCGCCGGGTCGGGCACGTGGATGAGCAACACGTCGATTCGGTCTGTTCCCATTCGGTGCAGGCTCTCCTCCGCCGACTGCAGAATCGCTTCGCGGTTCGACGTCGTGACCCATCGCTCGTCGCGGTAGTCCCAGTGCACCGCGCACTTGGTGACGATGACCGCCTCGTCACGACGCCCGGCAAGCGCCTCGCCGAGGATCGACTCCGCACGTCCGTTTCCGTATGCCGGCGCAGTGTCGAACAGCGTCACCCCGAGGTCGAGCGCTCTGCGAATCGCCCTGACGGCGGCGGCGTCATCGACCGTTCCGTAGTCTCCGGCGTGTTGAGTGCCGCCGATCGGCCACATACCAAAGCCGAGCAACGAAGCCCGAATTCCCGTCGTTCCCAGTGTCGTGTATTTCATCGCTGCCCCCTCGCCGTGACGACGAACTCTATAACATCTCGGTAGGCCCTCGTCAGGGCGGGTTGCACAAGAATCACGACTCGAGGTACGAACATTCCGCGGCAATCGGCACCACTTCGCATCGCGCTCGCTGGATTCCACCACGAGTCCAACACCTTCGCGCCGGTCGCCGCCTCGCTGGAGCGTTTCATGGCCGCCGGACCGGTCGAGGGCGACGACTTGATTCGCGTGTACGGAGAATCGCAGGCGACTCTCGGTGGATTCCTCGAGTTGCGATCACAGCCTGATCTCGATGTTGTTCCGCTCTTCCATGCCGACCTCAACCCAATGGGGACCATCACGGAGGAGGCGTTCGAGACTCTCGTCTCACGAATGCTCGCGCGAATCGAGGCGAACGGCCCCTTCGACGTCGTACTCCTCGCGTTGCACGGTGCCGCCGTCGCCGAACACCAACCGGACGCTGACG
>RFOJ01000105.1 GCA_009926705.1 Acidimicrobiia bacterium | reverse complement strand
GCGAGAGTGCGGCAGTGTCGTCGGGGCCGGTGCACAACACGACGAAATCGAATTCCTGCGATTCGGCAAGGTGTTGCGCCGATCCACGCCGAATCCGCACGCTGCCGCGCGCGATGTGATCGTCAAGCAGTCGAGCAACTTCGGGTGCCATGCGATGCCGGTGCACATCCCAGTACCGACGTGCATGGCGCAAGAACTGACGTTGCTCGGCGTCACCGAAACTCCGCCAGAGTTGCTGTGTCTCTGGGCGGATCGCGGCGAATGCCGCACGCCAGTCAGGTTGCAGGCGTAGCCACCGCGTCACGTCGCCGGGCTTGGAGAACGATGCAGGCACCGTCGGCACAGTGTCAACGGGTGCGTGCACCGTGGGGAGCAAGCCATGGCGAGAGATGGCCGTCACGCGGCACGAGCGGGCGGCCAGCGTGATGGCGACATCCACGAACGTGAGCCCAGTGCCGACGCACAGCACGCGTGCACCACTTGGTAGTCGCTCGAGGGCTCCGGTCTCCCACGGGTCGCGCACCACTCGTGAGGCATCGAGTGCGTGCGCCCAGTCGGGGCATGTCGGCGCCGAATTGCCGAGCGCGATGACAACGGCGTCGCCCTGTACGTCTTCTTCGCCGGCGGTCACCCCGAGCGGTGATGTGGTGATACGACGAGCCGGCTGTTGAACATGGCGCAGCGACACATTGGGGTTGGCTTTGGTCTGCGACTCGAGCGTCTCGCGGAGATAGCGGGCATATGTGTGCCTCGGCACGAACGAGTCGACATTGACGCTCGACCAGCGTGCAAAATGCTGCGCATCGTCGGTGAATGCCGACATGCCGCCCGCGGGAACGTTCAACAGATGTCGATCGCTCATCGTTGAGTACGCGACGCCTTCGCCGAGACGCAATCGCGGTTCGATGACGACAATCTCGGTAGTGCGCACCGCCAGTCGGGCGAGGTGTGCAGCGACGAGGGTTCCAGCGGCACCTCCGCCGACGATGATGATGCGGCGCGACATGC
The DNA here is from genome assembly GCA_009926705.1 of Acidimicrobiia bacterium. GTDB lineage: Bacteria > Actinomycetota > Acidimicrobiia > Acidimicrobiales > Ilumatobacteraceae > F1-60-MAGs027. The sequence goes on along the minus strand of RFOJ01000105.1, from coordinate 2,780 downwards.
GATGTTGAGGCTCAGCAGCTCAGTCGCGCACCGCGAGCTGCGTGCTTAGGCGTTCGTTGATGCGCGCAACTGCAGGTTGTTGCACTCTTCGCACACGCGCTGCGGGATGACGCCGAGTCGCATCAGCCAGCCGAACATGATGCAACCGAGACAGACGGCGAATACCGATTCGAGCAGAGCAGCGGCAAAGAGGGCAGCGGCGACGACTCGCGAAGCAACACCGAAGTCAAAGAGCCACAGCACTGCCGCCGTGCTCGAAAACATCAGTCCAACAAGTTGCGCGAATCGCTTGGGCGGGCCGGCAACCATACGGTGCTCGGTCTTGATGCGAGGCGTGAGCACTTTGGTAGCGAGCAACGCGAGTGGGCTGAACGTTGGCCCTGTGGTCACGCGAGCGAGAAACCCGTAGACAAGCGGAACAAGCAACCACGCAGCACCACTCACCACATAGGCCGCCCCCATCACGACGACTCCTGCGGCAACGAGGCGTGCCGATGTTTCGTTCACGGGGTGGGGGAAGGGAAAGCGCTTCGACATGCGAGAGAGGCTACCAAATTGTTGAGTAAGTAAGTCGGGTTTAGGAAAAGAGGCGGGTGACGTCCCGCGCACCACACAGAGTCGGCGTGCGCTGTCGCAGCTGTGCGCTTTCGTAGGCTCGCGCGAGTGGATATCGCCCGCGACCTGCTGATTGTCGCACTGGCGATGGTCACCAGCACGCTCGGGGCCATCGGTGGCTTAGGCGGAGCCATCATCCTGGTGCCGCTTCTCACATTGGGCGGCATGAGCATCTCGAGCGCCGCACCGCTCGGGCTGGTGAGCGTCATTGCTGGTTCGGTCGCGGCAGGGCGACGCCAGGTGGGCGACGGCACGGTGAACCATCGGTTTGCCGTGGTCACCGAACTCGGGGCTACGTCGGGCGCGATCGTCGGCGTCTTTCTCTCTGGAGCCCTCTCCGAGCGCGTGCTCATGTGGTGCCTTGCCGGGTTCGCCGTCGCGGCCGCGGTGCTAGGTGCACGGCGCAAGGGCATGCGATGGCAACCCGACGCATCACTCACGACTGACGATGTCGGAGAACGCCAAGGCTCGCTCGCAGGTGCCTACCTGCTCGACGATGGCGTGGTGCCGTACGCGCCCTCGCGTATGAAGCTAGGTATCGGTCTCATGACGCTCGCTGGTGTCGTGACGGGGCTCGCCGGTGTCGGCGGTGGATTCTTGAAGACTCCGTTGTCGAGCGAGGTGATGCGGCTTCCGGCCAAGGTGGCGGCAGGCACGAGCACGTTCACGATCGGGCTCACCGCATCAGTAGCGCTCGTACTCATGGCCATTGATGGCCGAATCGTCGCGTCCGACGCGGCACTCGTCGTTCTCGGCGCGCTCGTCGGGGGCACTGTCGGTGCGCGTGTGCAGAAGAAGCTCTCACCACCTGTGGTGCGACGCACCACTGCGTTCGCCCTCGTCGTCATTGCGGCAGTGCTGGTGGCACGAGCATGAAGACTTCGCGCATCGACCTCTCGCGCATCATTGGGGTACTCGTCGTCATGGCTGGTGTCACCGCACTCGTCGGGGTGGCCGTGGGCGGTGCGGTCGGTCGTGGTCTCGACGTCGCTGCCGTTACGGCGCTTGCCGCTGCACCAGGTGTGCGAGTTCTCGCGTTGGCGGTTGCTTGGGTGCGTCTACGTGACTACAAGTACGCAGCGGCATCTCTCGCACTCATACTCTTAATCATGCTGAGCGTGATTGGAACGGCCCTATGGCGCTAGTGCTGAAGCAGTACTACTTGGCGTGCCTCTCGCACGCTTCGTATCTCGTCGGTGACTCCGCCAGCGGTCGGGCAGTGGTGGTCGACCCTCAACGCGACGTGTCGCAGTACCTAGACGACGCCAAGTCTCTCGGTCTTTCGATCGAACTCGTAATTGAATCGCACTTTCATGCCGATTTTCTCAGTGGTCACCTGGAGCTTGCGGCTGCCACTGGCGCGCGCATCGGCTACGGCGCGGCGGCGAAGGGTCTCACCGATTTCGAAATCGAAGTGCTCGAAGATGGCCGACGAATTGACCTTGGCGGTGCATCACTGCAGGTGCTTGAGACACCTGGGCACACCCCCGAGTCGATTTGCATCGTCGTCTACGAGCGGGGACGGCCTGAGCCGCGTGCCGTGCTCACCGGAGACACGCTGTTCATCGGCGACGTCGGGCGCCCCGATCTGCTGTCGTCATTCGGCCGCACACAAGATGAGATGGCACGCAGTCTCTACGCGTCGCTGCGCAACAAGCTGCTCACGCTGCCCGACTCGACCTTGGTCTACCCGGCGCACGGTGCCGGCTCGGCGTGCGGAAAGAATCTGTCGACCGAGACGGTTTCCACGATCGGCGAACAGCGACGCACCAACTACGCCTTAGCACCGATGAGCGAAGAAGAGTTCGTCAGCATCGTCACCGAAGGTCAAGCGGCAGCGCCCCTCTATTTTTCGTTCGCCGCCCTGCGCAACCGTCAGTCACGTGAGCACCACGTAGAAGGGGAGTCACCGACGCCGCTGTCGTGGGATGAGTTCTGGCGCGCGGTCAGTGGTGGCGCAGTAATCGTCGACTCCCGAGAACCTGACGACTTCGCTCGAGGTCATCTGGTCGGCTCGCGCAACGTAGGTCTGAGCGGACGTTTTGCCGAGTACGTCGGCGAAGTCGTCAAGCCGACCGACACCATCGTGCTGGTATGTGCTGAGGGCACCGAAGTGGAGGCTCGAACGCGCCTAGCCCGCATCGGTTTCGATCGCGTCGCGGGTG
>RFOJ01000104.1 GCA_009926705.1 Acidimicrobiia bacterium | reverse complement strand
AAGTCCACACGCGTTCGTGCTGAGTGTGGAAGATATGCGGCCCGTACACGTGCACCATTACGCCGGTCTCGTGACGCACGGTGTGGCAGTTGCCGGCGACGTGATCGCGTGACTCAAAGACCTCGACGGTGTGCCCCGCTTCGGCCAGTTCGCGGGCGACGACCGCGCCAGAAAACCCCGCGCCGACGACGGCTATGCGAAGTGGCACGGAGATGATTCTACGAGAAGCGACGTCGCCAAACTTTCAGCGAATAAGTGCAGCCGAACGACGAACGATTCAACGACTCAGTGCAGCCACGGCGCACACGCACCGTCGAGATCGCGCACTTGAATGCGGTCTCGGTTCTCGTACGTGACTTGGTTGCTCGGGTCTTTACGCAGGTTGAACGTGCGGAAGGTCATCTCCGTCGTGTCGATTGCGAGGATTCGACCAATCAGCGAGTCACCGAGCCCGAGTAACAACTTGATCGCCTCAAGCGCCTGGATTGAACCGACAATTCCAGGCAGCACGCCGAGCACACCGGCTTCGGCACAACTCGGGGCCATCTCAGCCGGCGGCGGCTCGGGCACCATGTCGCGATACGTGGGGCCCTGCAGCGGGTGAAACACGCTGACCATACCCTCGAATCGGAAGATTGAGCCGTGCACCACTGGGATGCCGAGTTTCACGCTCGCGTCGTTGAGCAGGTAACGAGATGGGAAGTTGTCGGCACCGTCAACGATGACGTCGTAGCCAGAGATGATGTCGATGATGTTGCTGGCCGCAAGTCTCGTGTCGTACGTGACGACGTTGACGTCAGGGTTCAGCATGGTGAGGGTCTTTTTGGCGGAGTCGACTTTTCGCTCGCCGACGCGGTCGATGTTGTGCAGAATCTGACGTTGCAGGTTGCTCTCATCTACTTCGTCCATGTCGACGATGCCGAGCGTGCCGACGCCTGCAGCCGCCAGATACAGCGCCGCAGGTGAACCCAGACCGCCCGCACCGAGCAGCAACACCTTGCTGGCGAGCAACTTCGCTTGTCCGGCGACGCCGACTTCAGGCAGCAACAAGTGGCGTTGGTAGCGGTTGCGCTGCTCGCCGCTCAGTTTGACCGGCGTCGACCAGGCGCGACCTTCGTCTTTCCACCTACCGAATCCGCCAGCCATGCTGAACACATTGGTGTAGCCGAGTTCGCCGAGGGTCTTTGCGGCAAATGCGCTGCGCACGCCACCGGCGCAGTACACGACAACGGGTGACTGCTTGTCGATGATGCGAGTCTCGACCTGCGCTTCGAGGTGGCCACGCGGAATGTGGATTGCACCGTCAAGTGCACCCTGGTCGTATTCGTCCGGCTCGCGCACGTCGAGTACGACCGCCCCTTCGGCGATGCGTTGCTGCGCTGCAGCAGTGTCGACTTCGGTGATCTGCGCTTTGGCGGCAGACAGCAGGTCGCGGAACGTTGCCACGCGTGAAATGCTATCTGCGAGGTCGGGTTTACGACTCGGTCAACTGACGGTCATGGCTCGGTCAACCGACCTGTGCGACTCGGCGGACCGCCCTCTACTGCTCGGGCACCACGCCGCACAGACGCGGCAACACCGTGTTGATGTCACCAGTCACGAACTCGTCGGCGAGCGAGTCCATTTCTGTCGGCCCACCGTTCACGATCACGATGCGGGCACCCGTGGCTTTGGCGCGCGGCACGCAGTTGGCCGCCGGATACACACCGAGCGTCGAACCGACGGCGAGCAGAACGTCACAGTCCTCGCTCGCACGGAAGGCAGCATCAATCACGTCAGGTTCCAGCGACTGCTCAAAAAGAATGGTGTCGCTCTTCAAGATGCCTCCGCACAACGAACAACGCGGGTCGGGGTCGCCTGCGATCACGCGCTCGAGGGTCTCTCGCATCGGTCGTGTGTCTCGACACTCCCAGCATCGTGACCGGTGGATGTTGCCATGCACCTCGTGCACGAGGTCGGGGTCGATGCCCGACCGCTGGTGCAGGCCATCCACGTTCTGCGTGACGACCGCCCGCAACTGACCGCGCTCTTGCAGTCGAATGAGCGCCCGGTGCCCGTCATTGGGTTGTGGGTCGTTCGCAATCCACCGCACGCGGTTTTGCCACGCGCGACGGCGAAGTGCATCATCGGACAGATAGTGGCTGAGCGTCGCCGCACGCTGCGAGTCGGGATCTTTCGTCCACAGGCCATTCGGACCGCGAAAGTCTGGGATACCCGACGCCGTCGAGATGCCTGCCCCCGTCAACACCGTGATGCGGTCTGCCGCCGCAAGCAGCACCTCCACTCGAGCGACAGAATTCGTGTCGTCGGTGAACATCGTCATCTCAGTGTGCCACCTGAGCAATGGCGTGCACACAACCGAGTATGAGCCAGCATCAGACTTCGCCGGAGAACCTCTCCGCCCTCAATCGCACTCCGTCACATCACGGTCAGAGCGTCAGCGTCGTGCCTTGGCGTGATGCCACGGTTGAGTCGCTGGGCTTTCCAGTGCGCTCCGAATACATCGAGTGGTTCTGGCTCCCAGTGCTTGGGCCGAGCGCAACATGGTTGTTGCGGCGAATTGACTTCGGTTTCGACCAGTTTCCCGAGGGATACCTGCTTGACGCGAGATCCACTGCCCAGGCGCTCGGCATTGCGGCACGCGACGATGCTGGAACGATCTTTGCGCGGGCACTGTCGAGATTGCAGTCGTTCGGCATCGCTCACGGGGGCTCGGGCTCGTTCGCGGTGCGCCGCGTGCTACCGCCGGTTGCGCAACGTCACCTCAGCCGCATGCCAGCAACGGTGCGCGACGCACACCCGCAGTGGGTGCGCAACCAATCGTTGGTGGCCTGAAGGTCACGGCGCTATCCGTGTGACCGTCACTCAGGCTGACTGCAGTGTCTGGGCTGACTCGTACTCGCGGCGGGCTGCGACAAAGTTCAACTCGTTGGGCATGTCGACATGGGGTCGCACGAGTCGCGCAGTGCGCGCAATGAGTTGGTCGTTCACACCACCGACCAAGAATTGGGCCAACGACTCCACAGCGAAGAGTGGATCAGTGAGCAGTCGTTCGTACGACAACACGATGAGTGGCGAGTTGAGAGGTTCGACGAAATTAAGCAGCTTGAACTTTCTACCGATAACTTCGTGCAAGCTCACAAAGAGGTCGTTGCCCGAGCACTCTTCTCGTTGTGCAGTCGCGTATACGTCACGAGACACCAGCACGATCACCGGGTCAGGGACCAGCGGATAGCACTCCTCTATCCAGTCAGCCAATGCTGGGTCCTTAACACCTGCGATCACATTTCCGCTCTTGAGCGCGCGAAAGAACTCGCTTCCTTTGCGAACGCGCTCGGGGTCGCACCGCAGAGCACGAAAGCTGCGGTCTTCCATATTTGAAGGGTCAATGTCCAACCCCATTGGGACGCCAAGCATGTGGCAGATTCCAGCGACGACTGAGGTGCCGCCGCGTGGAGTTCCGAGCACCAGCACGGTGCCGTGCCCGGGGTGGGGGTTCGCCCGCACCACCGAGCACGGATCCGGTGTCCGCTTGAATTTCACGACTCTTGTTCCGCTCAACACATCACCCAACGACCAAACGCGCCAAACGTGACATTGACGCGCCAGGGGCCCGGTCGCCCGGCGTGCTGATCAGCTGAGGTCAGCGAGTCGGACGTACTGGTCGCTCACCGAGCGCGGCTATCGCAGCCTGATACTTCGAAGCCGCAGCCGTGCGTGCCGACTTGAAGGCTTCCATCGCGGCCTTACGTGCTTCTCTCGTGGTTGCGGCACCGAGTGCATCCTTCAGCGTTGCCGATGCGGCTGCCACCGATTCGCG
>RFOJ01000103.1 GCA_009926705.1 Acidimicrobiia bacterium | reverse complement strand
CATCACCACCCTCGACCTTCCACCTACCGACCCGGTGTACCTCTCGAGCTACGAGGTCGCCCGCACCAAACATTTCGTCGACAAGCGCAACGAAGTACTGCAACGAAATCCACGAGTGAAGTTCGTCGAGGTGAATTCACTCAGCCTTACGAACGACCCAGGTGGTACAGCCTTCGACATCATCTGGGTCGATGGCGACCACGACTTCCCCGTGGTCGGCATCGACCTGGCCAACTCGGTGCGCCTACTTCGCCCTGGCGGATACCTCATGTGCGACGACGTCGTCACCGCAAAGCCGTCGCGCTCAACCACCTACTTATCCGATGCAGCGCACCGAAGCCTCGTCGCATTGCGCGGTGCTGGCCTCATCGACGAGCCGACGTACGTTTACAAACGTCTTGGCAAGCGCCATCAGCACCCGCGAAAGTTCGTGGCAATCACCACGACTCGCAGCCGTTAGTCGCTCAGCCACCATTCGCGCCGACGCAACGCGCCGTTAGGCGCGGGCTGCGAGCAACGAGTCGAGCCAGCCCATCAAGAACTCGCGATAGTCGTAGACGCTCTTGTATCGGGCGAGCGAGTCTGGCAACCTCGCGACGAGTTCTCGCAGCGTGCGAATTGCGTCAGGCCCGCGTTGCACGTATGACGAGAGCGGTTCTTGGAATCCGCGAATCGTAAAGAGGATTCCTCGTGTGCGCGGCAGGCGACGCAACGTTTCGCGTTCGATGCGAATCCACAGTTCGCTGGGCTCTTCGACCAGTGGGCCGTCCGGCGAGAACGGCTGGAAGAGCGCTGGATGGTCTTCGAGCGTCCAGTTCGATCGCCAAATTGGCTTGTCGGGCGACAATCTCGACAGCGTGGTATCAACCGCCGAACCGATGTGTTCGGCGTAGAGGGCCACAGGTTTGTGCACCGCCAACATGTCGAGACCGATTTTCTCAGCGAGACGCCACCTGCTCGGCGAGCACACCACACCGGCAACGAACGGCAATTGTTCACCATCGCCTGATTCGGCTGGTATTGATCGCAACACGGTGAGATCATCGGGCACGGCGCATGCCGCCTCGACGAGCGCATCAACACCGCGATTGCTTGGTGATTGACCGAGCCACCCGAGCACCAACTCGGCAGCTTCTTGCGCTACATCGTGTGCATCTTCTCGAAAACTCACCACTTCGTTGCGGCGCTCGGCGATCAGCCGCTTCTTCATCGCCACAGTTGGTTCCCACTCATCGTCACGCACGAACCAGTTCGCGAGGTCGAGTGGCTTCACGCCGACGCGATGGCGGAACGACTCACCGACGAGCTGAGGAAGAATCTCGTCGTGCGGAATGCGACACGCGAAAGCCTCTGACCCAGTCGGGGGCTTCTCGTCGTATGGCGTGAACGGATGCTGGTGCTGAACGAATCGGCTGACCGGGTCCGCCTTCGGCACGATGTGCGCCACGGGTTATTTCGGTGGCATGCGAATGCCACCGTCGACGCGAATCGTCTCGGCATTCATGTAGCTGTTCGTGATGCACTCCAGCACCATTGACGCGAGCTCTTCCGGGTCGCCGAGACGCTGCGGGAAGAGCACGCCCTTCTGCAGATTCGCCTTGAACTGCTCGCTCGCCTCACCCTGACCGTAAATCGGTGTATCAATGAGACCAGGGGCAACCGTGTTCACTCGCACACCGATGGCGGCGAGGTCACGAGCAATCGGCAAGGTCATGCCGACGACGCCACCCTTCGAGGCCGAGTACGACGCCTGACCGATCTGACCGTCAAATGCCGCGACAGATGCAATGTTGACAATCGCACCACGCTCGCCGTGGGCGAGCGGTTCATTGCGGCTCATCGCCGTGGCGACGATGCGGATGCAGTCGAACGAACCGACGAGGTTGATTGCGATGACCTTCTTGAACGCATCGAGGTTGGCTGCCGAGTCATACGAACCGTCTTTCCCGACGGTGCGCTGCGCCCAGCCGATACCCGCCGAGTTGACGAGGGCACGGATCGGGCCCATCGACTTGGCCATCTCGGTCGCGTTGATGATGTCTTGTGTGTTGGTGACGTCCACCTTGCAGAAGGCGCCGCCGATTTCTTTGGCGAGCGCCTCGCCCTTGTCAGCCTGAAGGTCAGCAACGACGACTTTCGCGCCTTTCTTGGCGAGGAGTCGGGCTGCTGATGCGCCGATACCGCTGGCGCCGCCGGTGACGATTGCACTTGAGTTCTTGAGTTCCATGGCGGCGAACGCTAGCGCACGTGTTGGATGGCTGCGACAGCGAGCGCATCGACAAGGTCATTCATCGGGTCTCCGCTGTGGCCTTTCACCCATCTGAACGTCACATCACCGCGATCGCGCACCATCTGGATGAGAGGTTCCCACAAGTCGCGATTCGCGACCGGTTCACGCTGACTGTTGCGCCACCCGCGACGCAACCAACCTTCCCACCACTTCTCGTTGAAGCACTTGACGACGTAATTGCTGTCTGAGACCACCTCGATGGGTCCTGGGTCACCGCCCAGTGTTCGCAGCGCGCTCAGCACGGCGACTAACTCCATTCGTTGGTTGGTGGTCATGCGCTCACCCCCGCTGTCGCGTCGGTCACCGCTCGGCGACATTGCCCACGCCCAACCACCGGGCCCAGGGTTGCCCGAACATGCACCATCGGTGTACACCACACGAAGACCCGAATCCACGTTGAGCATCCTTACCGATGGGTATCTACAACGGGTGCTTTTTGCGCCGCGTTCTCTGATGCCCGCACATGCCGCACATCGCAGGTGGCACTTTGGGCAATTCGTGCGAGAATAGAAGCATGCTGTTTGACGGCTCGGTCCACCAACTCCCCGATACCGACCCGCAAGAAACGCAGGAGTGGCTCGACTCGCTCGACTCCATCGTCGAAGTGCAAGGCAAGAACCGCGCCCGCTACCTGCTCTCGCGGTTGCTCGAGCGAGCTCGCGAAACGCAAGTGAGCTTCCCCGCGACGGTCTCCACCCCATACGTCAACACGATTCCGGCCGAACACGAGCCGTGGTTCCCCGGCGACGAGCATCTCGAGCGTCGCATCCGCGCCTACATCCGCTGGAACGCAGCGATGATGGTCGTGCGCGCCAATGCCAACGCCGAGGGCATCGGTGGCCACCTCTCCACATTCGCTTCGTCGGCGTCGCTCTACGAAGTGGGCTTCAACCACTTCTTCCGCGGAAAAGACAACGGCCAACCCGGAGACCACGTCTACTTCCAAGGTCACGCGGCGCCCGGCGTCTACGCGCGCGCATTCATCGAGCGAAGACTCGAGCCGACCGACCTCGACCACTTCCGTCGCGAAATCGGCCGTGGCGGTCGCGGGCTCTCTTCATATCCGCACCCGCGACTGATGCCTGACTTTTGGGAGTTCCCCACCGTCTCGATGGGCCTCGGCCCCATCACGGCTCTTTATCACGCGCGCTTCAACCGCTACCTCGCCAACCGCCAACTTGATGACACCACGCAGAGCCGCGTGTGGGCGTTTCTCGGCGATGGCGAGTGCGACGAACCTGAGACCCTCGGCGCTCTGTCGCTCGCGTCGCGCGAGCACCTCGACAATCTTGTCTTCGTTGTCAACTGCAACTTGCAACGCCTCGACGGCCCGGTGCGCGGCAATGGCAAGATCATCCAAGAACTCGAAGCCGTCTTCCGCGGCGCCGGCTGGAACGTGATCAAAGTCGTGTGGGGATCCAAGTGGGACGAACTTCTCGCCCGCGACGTCTCGGGGGTGTTGCTCAACAAGATGAACACCACCGTCGACGGCGAGTTCCAGCGCTACACGGTCGAAGACGGCAACTACATCCGCGAGAACTTCTTCGGTCCTGATCCTCGCTTGCGCGAGATGGTGTCTCACC
>RFOJ01000102.1 GCA_009926705.1 Acidimicrobiia bacterium | reverse complement strand
GAGCCAGTGGTCGGGCGGTGGAGGTTCGGCTCGTATCGGAAGTTGTCGTGGTGGCCCCACGCAGCGTTGTGTGCACTGCAGTGATGCGACGGAGCTCTGCACGTGCGAGACGGAGGAACGGGGCAAACACGGGGCGGGTGGAAACGGTGCGAATGCGGCGTAGCATGACGGAGTCCGTTCAGGCTTTGGCGTGAACGTGATGTTCCGGGATGGTCCCGGGACGACCCGCGAGCAGCCGGTTCATCCGAACAGTGGCCAAGCGCGAGGCAGAAAGAGGCAACGTACGAACATGGCGACTCCCACAAAATTGGGGACCAAAGACGTCATTGCGAAGCACGGTCAGCATGCAACTGACTCGGGTTCGCCAGAAGTGCAGATCGCACTGCTGACCGACCGAATCAACAGCCTGACGGATCACCTGAAGACCCACACCAAGGACCACCACAGTCGTCGTGGTCTGATGTTGTTGGTCGGACGACGCCGTCGAATGCTCGACTACATCCGCAAGCGTGACATCGAGAAGTATCGCAAACTCCTCGACGAACTCGACCTTCGTCGTTAAGCCGGCGGCCATCGAAGGGGCTCCATAGGGGAGTCACCGGTCGCAAGAGCTAACACCACATAGGAGAAATAACCATGGCTGAAGCCATTTCCGTGTCGGGCCCGATCAGCGGATCCGACAAAACCCTCCGGTTCGAAACCGGAAAACTTGCCCTGCAGTCGCAGGGGGCCGTCGTCGCCAGCATCGGCAAGACGACGGTGCTCGTCACCGCTAACGCCGCCAAGAGCGTGCGCGACGGCATCGACTTCTTCCCCCTCACGGTGGACGTAGAAGAGCGCGCGTATGCAGCCGGCAAGATCCCGGGCTCGTTCTTCCGTCGTGAAGGACGCCCGAGTCAGCAGGCGATCCTCACGTGCCGTCTGATCGACCGCCCGCTTCGTCCGGCGTTCCCCGACGGTTACCGCAACGAGACGCAGATTGTCGTCACCGTGTTGGGCGCCGACCAGGTCAACCCGCACGACGTGCTCGCGATTAACGCGTCGTCGGCAGCTTTGATGATTAGCGGCATCCCGTTTGATGGGCCGATTGGCGCAGTGCGCGTGGCGTACTCGCAAGAAGGCACTTGGGTTCCCAACCCGACGTTCGAAGAGGGCGATGCCGGCACGTTCGAACTCGTCGTCGCAGGACGCGAGCTTGACAACGGCGACGTCGCCATCATGATGGTCGAAGCCGGCGGCACCGAGAAGTCGTTCGAGTTCTATGCCAACGGCGCGCCGAAGGTAAGCGAAGCGGTCATCGCCGCTGGCCTCGAGGCGTCGAAGCAGTGGATCAAAGAGTCGATCAAACTGCAGCGTCAACTAACCGCGAGCGTCATCGCCGCGAAGGGTCGCATCGAACCGCTCGCGTACACGCCGGTGCTCGATTACAGCGCCGAGCTGTATGAAGCAGTCGAGCGCGCCGCAACTGCCAAGTTGCAGCCCGCTATTCGTATCTCGCTGAAGAAAGACCGCAACGCCGCCATCGACGAAGCGACCGCCGCGACGGTCGCCGAGCTCGCAGGCAGCGCTGACGCGCCAGGCAAGTTCGCCGGCCAGGAGAAGCAGATCAAAGAAGCTGTTCGTTCGCTCACCAAGCACTTGGTGCGCCAGCGCGTCATAGGGGAGAACGTGCGAATCGACGGTCGCGGACCGCGCGACATTCGTCCGCTCTCAGCCGAAGTCGGCTTGCTCAACACCGCGCACGGCACTGGTTTGTTCCAGCGTGGTGAGACACAGGTGATGAACGTCGTGACCCTGGCCATGCCGCGCATGAACCAGATGATCGACTCGATCACGCCGACCACCGAAAAGCGCTACATGCACGACTACAACATGCCGCCGTGGGCAAACGGCGAGACGGGTCGTGTTGGTTCGCCGAAGCGCCGCGAGATCGGTCACGGTGCGCTCGCTGAGCGCGCGGTGTTCCCCGTGGTGCCGAACCAAGAGCAGTTTGCGTACACGCTGCGACTTGTGTCGGAAGTGATGTCGTCGAACGGTTCTACGTCGATGGCATCGGTGTGCGCCTCGAGCCTCGCGCTGATGGACGCCGGCGTGCCGATCGTGGCACCAGTAGCGGGCATCGCAATGGGCCTCATCTTCGAAGACGGCAAGTACACCGCGCTCACCGACATCCTCGGTGCTGAAGATGCGTTCGGCGACATGGACTTCAAGGTCGCCGGAACGTCTGACGCGGTCACTGCCTTGCAGCTTGACACCAAGATCGACGGCATCCCGAGTGATGTGCTCGCCGCCGCCTTGCAACAGGCGAAGGAAGCACGACTCAAGATCCTCGACGTGATGACTGCAGCAATTGCCGCACCGCGCTCGACGGTTGCCGAGAGCGCGCCGAAGATCGTGTCGTTCACTATCCCGCTCGACAAGGTGGGCGAAGTCATCGGCCCGAAGGGCAAGGTCATCAACACCATCCAGCAAGAGACTGGTGCAGACATTGCCGTCGACGACGACGGTGCGGTTGGCATCGTGACCATCGGTTCGCCCGATGCGGCGAAGGTGGAAGACGCGAAGACTCGCATCCTCAACATCGTCGACCCGCCGACAGCGGAACTTGGCGCCACCTACACGGGCCGCGTGGTCAACATCGCTCAGTTCGGTGCGTTCGTCAACATCCTCCCGGGTCGTGACGGCCTCGTACACATCTCCAAGTTGGGCAACGGCCAGCGCGTCGCGCGAGTCGAAGACGTGCTCAACCTCGGTGACGAAGTCACCGTGCGCGTTGACGACATCGATGACCGCGGCAAGGTGAGTCTCTCGCTTATCGGCCCTGATGGTCAGCCGATGGCCGGCAGTGGCGGTGGTGGTGGCGAGCGTCGCGAACGCGGCGACCGTGACCGTGGTGACCGTGACCGTGGTGATCGCGGCGGCAGAGACCGTCGTGACGACCGTGGCGGACGCGGCGGACGTGATCGTGACCGCGGTGGCCGAGGCGGCCGTGACCGTCGTGACGACCGTGGCGGACGAGATCGTGACCGTGACCGACGTGATGATCGCGGCGGACGCGACCGCAATGACCGCAATGATCGCAACGACCGCGGCGGTAACTCCGACGCAGTCTCCGTCAGTTTTGAAGACGAGTTCAACAACGACTTCAACAACTGAGTTGGTGACGAGGTTCGAGTGATTCGCGTCGGCGTCGTCGGTGCAGCAGGGCGCATGGGCGCCAACGTGTGCGCCGCAGTCGCCGCCGACCCGTCACTCGAGCTCGTTGCAGCAATCGATACGAACCCAGGTGGCAGCACCGCCCAAGGCCTAAGAATCGAACGCGAGCTGAAGGCATTGGCCGACGCAAAGGTCGACGTAGCAGTCGACTTCACCGTCGCCGATGCGGCGCGCGTGACGTTGCCTTGGCTGGCGCTGCACGGGGTTCACGCGGTGGTCGGCACGACTGGTTTCACGGATGCCGACCTCGCAGCGTTCAGGCAGGAGTTCACGCGAAGCAACTGTCTGATCGCACCCAACTTCGCGATTGGTGCCGTGCTGATGATGCGCTTCGCGGAAATTGCGGCGCCGTTCTTCGACACTGCCGAGATCATCGAGATTCACCACGACGGCAAAGCTGACTCGCCGTCAGGCACCGCCGTGTCGACCGCCAAGCGCATGGCGGCTGCGAGCAGCGAGTGGGCGAAAGACCCCACCACGCACGAAGCCATTCCCGGTGCGCGCGGCGCGAAGGGCCCCGCTGACATCCGCATTCACGCGGTTCGCATGCGTGGCGCCGTGGCGAACCAAGAAGTCGTGTTCGGCACCCAAGGTCAGACATTGACCATTCGACACGACACCATCGACCGCGCGAGCTTCATGCCGGGCGTGGTGCTGGCTTGCAAGAAGATTGC
>RFOJ01000101.1 GCA_009926705.1 Acidimicrobiia bacterium | reverse complement strand
GCATGAACCATCCTGCGTCGGCGCTCGTAGAGTGATGAGCGACTCGGGCAGGCCGGCTTCGTGCGGGCCCGCCGGGCCGGGGCGACGTTCGTTCGCTCCGGCACGCGTCGCTCGGCACCACCGGGAGCGGCAACCATGGCACGCAAAGACTCGCTCGTGAATCTGCACGCGATCCTCGTGCGTCGTCGCGACGCGCTGCGGAGCGCCTTGGCCGGCGACCTGACCCTGCTGCGGGAACTGCGGAGCGAATCGCCGGGAGACGTCATCGACGCGGCATACGACTCGGCGCAGGACGAGATCAGTTCCCAGCTCGCGGAGGTGGAAAGCCGGGAGCTGGCGAACATCGAGAACGCCCTCGAGCGGATGAAGGCGGGCACCTACGGCACCTGCGAGGTGTGCAGCGGAAAGATTCCGCTCGTCCGGCTCAACGCCCTGCCCTACGCGACGATGTGCATCGACTGCCAGCGCGAGCTGGAGCGGTCGGGCGCCGGACGGTATCGGGAGTCGAGCCGCGAGGAACCCGTCGGCGGCGAACTCGAATACTGACCGCGTCGCATGGCGGCGGTGTCGTCGGCAGGGACGGCGCCGCGGGCGGTTTTAGGAGCCGGCGGCGGGCGTACCGTGCTATCCTTCCGGAAGAGGTACGCCGCGCGACGCAGGAGCGGTCCATGATCGGGCACAGGCCTTCGCAGACCGCTGCCACGGCAGGGTTCGGACGGCTCTCCGTCTTCGCCGCGCTCCTCGGACATGCCGTCCTCCTCGGGGCGGCCGCGGCCGCCCGGGGGGACGAGCCGCCGGTGCGGCTCACGCCGATCGAGGCGGTGCAGACGAAGGACGGGCCGGTCGATCCGATGCGCCCCGTCCGACTCTCGTCGTCGGAACGCGATCGCCTCTACGACCAGGCCGCCCGCGACGCCGAGCCGCTCGAACGGCAGGCCCTGCAGCTGCGGCGGCTGGCCCAGCTCCTGCAGCCTTCGGTCGTCCACATCGACGCCACGAAGCCGCTCGCACGGCCACGCAACGGCAAGACCACCGAGGAGGAGGCGGGCTCGGGCGTCGTCGTCGAGATCGCCGGCCGCACGGTCGTGGTGACCAATCGGCACGTCGTGCACCGCGCGTCGCTCGACGACATCAAGGTGAGGCTCGACGACGGCCGCGAGCTCGTGCCCCGGCGGCTCTGGTCGGACGCGGCGACCGACCTCGCCGTGCTCGAGATCGAGGCCGACGTGGACATGGCCCGGCTGGCGGACGGCGACACCGTGCTCGTCGGTGACACCGTGCTCGCGATCGGCAGCCCGTTCGGCCTCGCCCGGTCGATCACGCTGGGGATCGTCTCGGCCAAGGGGCGTCGCGACCTCGAGCTCGGGGACGGTGCGGTGCAGTTTCAGGACTTCATCCAGACCGACGCGGCGATCAACCCGGGCAACAGTGGCGGGCCGCTCGTCAATCTGCGCGGCGAGGTCGTGGGCATCAACACCGCGATCGCCAGCAACTCCGGTGGCTCCGAGGGGATCGGCTTCGCGATCCCGATCGAGATGGTGCGGTTCGTGGCCCGCCAGCTCGTGGAGCGCGGCTCGGTGGACCGCGGCTTCCTCGGGGTTTCGCTCGACAAGGAGTTCGCCCAGCCGGAGGCGCGTCGGCTCGGCATGGTGCGGCCGGTGGGAGCCCGGGTCGAGGGCGTGACCCGCGGCGCGCCGGCCGAGCGGGCCGGCCTGCGGCCGGACGACGTGATCATCGAGTTCGCCGGCCGTGCGGTCGAGGACGACGACCACCTCATGAGCATCGTCAGCATGACTCCCGTCGACTCCGTGGTCACGATCGTCGTGTTCCGCGAGCGGGCCCGCGTCGAGGTGCGACTCACCGTCGCCAGCCGGGCGACCTTCGAGCCGTGACCGGCCTCTTCCCGCCCGTCACGTCGCGGCCGCGGCATCGGCCAGCCCGCGCAGCATGCAGTCGCGCACGGCCACCGCGTCACATCCCGTGAGCAGGTCGGCGTTCGGCCGCCACTGCCTCACCTGCCGGCGATCGATCACGAGCATGCCGGCGGTCAGTTCGCCCACCGTCTCGACGTCGGCGGCCACGGTCTCGCGATCGAACAGGCCGGGATTCGTCAGCGCGACGAGGGCGACGACGTCCTGGAGGAGGATCCCCTCGCTGCCGAGGATCTGCCGGTGTGACCGAAACGCGTGGGCGAGCATCTGCTGCACGACGTAGCCCGCCCGGGACGTTTCGTCCGGGAGTTCATCGAGCAGGTCGAACCCGAGCAGCACCTGCGAGCTCGTCTCGAGCGGCACGAGCGTCTTCGTCAGCGGCTCGCGCACCACCTGGCGGGCGGCCGCGGGGTCGCAATAGAAGCTGAAGTCGGCGACGGGCGTGGCACTGCCCGCCGCATGCACGGTGCCACCGCTGATGACGAGCCCGCCGAAAGCGAGCACCGCGGCGCTGAGGCCAGAGAGCGCGAGCCGGGTGAACAAGCTGAAGTCGTCCCACGAGCGAATCGCAAACAACACCAGCCCAAGCACGCCGAGCATGCCGCCCACGTAGGCGAGCCCCTCGGCCACCGCCGCAACGCGGCGGGGCCGAGGAGACACCGAAGGCGCTACGAGCCGCACGTCAGCTCACCGACGCGCAACGCGTGGCACGCGTGTTGTTGAGGTCGTCAAACAGCGTCTTGAAGGCGATTCTCGTCGTGCGGTCAGTCGGGATCGCCGTGCGCAACGCGATATCGAGCCACTGGTCGACCGTCTTGCACTGATCGTCGAAATAGATCGACTGGTCACCGAACGAACCGCTGTTGGCGTTCATCGCCGTGCCCAGCGCCTGCGCGAGGAACATCGTGACGCAGTCGCCGCTGCAATTGGCCTTCGTGAAGTAGTTGCGCACGCTCGCCTCGTTGGTGATGGGTATCGCAGCAAGAGCCGGATATTGCACCTTCAACGTCGGGAATGCAGCCACCACTTGCGGAGCACCCATCTTGTTTCCCCAGTAACCGATGGTGAGGCCAGGTACGGCCGGGCAACCCGAGATGGTGAGCGTGTCGTCGATACCGAGCGACTCATCAGTCACGCCGTCGAAGAGCTCTGCAATGTTCACGCGTTCGTCGGGGCACACCGTCGGCTGCCATTCGACCGTGTAGTCGAGCGAGAGCGGGCCGGCCGATGCTTCGGTACTGCGGTCACCGTCGACGATGTACGCAGTCGCATGAATGATGTCGTCGACAGTCAACGTGTCGGGTTCACCCCAGGGAATGACCTCGAAGTCAGTGTCGGTTCCGGCGTCGGTGGTGACCACGCCCGTGATCGTGATGTTCTGCCCGTCGAGCCCGGAGGCCGACGTGACCGCAGGTTCGCTGATGATGACACATTCGTAGAGATACGTGCCGTCACTCGGGTTGGCGTCTTCGCTCACCATGCAGTTGCCACCAGGTGTGGTGACGACAATGTCGCTCATGTCCGCATCGGTCACCGTGACAGTGCCGGTGACGATCATTGAGCCATCGACGATGCGGTAGTTGCCCGGCACCGGCGGCTCGACTCGAACTGCGTCGATCGAATACTTGAGCACGTACGGGTTGGTGCCCGTCGCGATCAGGCTCGACTCGTCGACGGTCTTGTCAATCTCCCAGTCGTAGACAAGGTCGTAGACCATGTCGTAGTCCGCAGTGGAGTCGACTTCGACCGTCGGTGGCACGTCACCACCGCCTGCGGCACACGCGTGCGACAGGTTGTGCGGTGAGGTGAGGTAGGTCTCGGTGGCCGGCTCACCGTCGTCGCGCGTGACGGTGTATTCGAGCCACGCTTGCTCGATGGTGCGACCGGGTTCGGTGTACGCCCAGAACAGGTTCGTGCCGGCGTTGCCCTGGTCGTAGTCGTCGGTGCCCGTGTAGCGCACCACGTCGGTGATGCCCTGCCAC
>RFOJ01000011.1 GCA_009926705.1 Acidimicrobiia bacterium | reverse complement strand
GGCCTCGACGCTAAATCGCGTCTCGGCCTTCTTCCCCCGTGCGGATGCGCACGACGCGCGAGACGTCGGTGATCCACACCTTGCCGTCGCCAATCTTGCCGGTGCCCGCACTCTTCACGATCGTCTCGACGACTCGATCAGCGACCGCGTCTTCGACGACCATCTCGAGTCGCACTTTCGGGATGAGGTCAACCTTGTATTCGGCGCCGCGGTACGTCTCGACGTGCCCGCCTTGACGGCCGAACCCGCGAACCTCGGTGACGGTGATACCGGTGACGTTGGCCGCTTTCAGGGCGTCTTTCACGTCGTCCAGCTTGAACGGCTTGATGATTGCGGTGATGAGTTTCATTTTCCCCCTAGCGAGTAACCGTGAACTCTGGATAGGCCTGGACACCCATTTCCGGCAGGTCCAGTCCTTGGATTTCATCTTCTTCCTTCGAACGAATTCCGCCCTTCGTGAACGTGTTCTGAATCTTGAAGAAACCGTACGAGAGCGCCCCATTGACGACGAGGATGACTCCGACCGTCAGAGCTTGCGCCCCGAGTTGCCCCCAGTCACCGTACAACGCTCCCTTCACGCCTTCGACCGCCGAACCGTTCCAAGCGGCTCCGTACCGACCATCCGAGAAGATTCCCACAGCGAGTGCCCCGAATGCACCGTTCACACCGTGCACGGCGATTGCTCCGACGGGATCGTCCACCTTGAGCCGTCGTTCAACGAAGAAGACTGCTTCGATGACGAGCACACCTGCGATGATGCCGATGACGGCGGCGGCCCACGGAGCGACAAATGCGCATGGAGCGGTGATTGCGACCAGACCCGCAAGCATGCCGTTGGCCATCATTCCTGGGTCAGGCTTGCCGACTCGACGAGTGATCCAGAGCATCGCGGTGACCGCACCGAACGCTCCGGCGATCGCAGTGTTCGTCGCGACGGTGGCGAGCTGTACGTCCGTCGCGGCGAACGTGCTGGCGGCGTTGAAGCCGAACCATCCGAACAAAAGAATGAACGTCCCGAGCATCGCCATCGGGATGTGGTGTCCAGGAATCGCACGGGGCGTGCCGTCGTTGGAGAACTTCCCGATACGAGGTCCGAGAACGATGGCACCGGTCAGCGCGGCAACACCTCCGGTGAGGTGCACGACTCCTGAACCGGCGAAGTCAACGTAGCCAGCACCGAGCGACATGGTGCTCCAAGTCTTCGCCAACCAACCGCCGCCCCACGTCCAGGCAGCCATCAGCGGGTAGTAGATGGCGCCACAGAAGACGCCCCATACGCAGAAGCTGCTCCACTTCCAGCGCTCGGCCATCGAGCCGGTCGGAATGGTCGCAGTCGTGTCCATGAACGCAACCATGTAGAGAAAAAATCCGAGCGCAGCAGGAGTGATCGCATCACTCGCGAGCGCCCACCCGCCTTGCCAGAGAAAGACCCAGTCACCGCTTCCGAGAAGTGCTTTGCCGACCGGAGCCTCCATGCCGAAGGCCGAGTAAGAAAATCCACCGAATGCAAATGCGAAGCCCACAAAGAAGAAGGCGACGAACCCCAAGCCGAAGATTGCGAAATTGGTCGCCACCACATGTGCAGCGTGTTTGGCCCGGCAGAATCCGGTCTCGACGAGCGCAAAACCAGCCTGCATGAAAATGACTAGCGCGGCTCCGATGACAATCCACATCAGGCTCACTTGCTGGCCCAGCAGCGTGACGGGATCAGTGTCCATGAATCTCAACGTGTCCTCCTTGTTCGGTCCGCATCATGCGGAGTGATGTACGGCGGAGACGACGTTGGCTCGGCTGTCAGAGACCGTAGAACACCCAGGTTTCACGGCTGTGAGGTATGTGTTTCCACAATGTTTTCTTTGCGTCGCCTAACATTTCGTCAAGACGACAACGATGTCGTCGAATCACTTTGATGAACCCACCCGACACGTCCCAGCACGACCAGTCGCTCGCATCCATCGAGTTCCGGATGCGCGAAGCGGGTCGCTGGCTGAACCTCGAAGACGGCGTCATCGAGACGCTCATTGCCCCGAGGCGGGTGCTTGAGGTGTCGATCCCCATCCGCCGTGATGACGGGTCGAGGACCCGGTTCACCGGCTGGCGGGTGCAGCACAACATCACCCGTGGTCCGGCAAAGGGCGGCATTCGCTACCACCCGTCGGTGAATCGCGACGAGACCGTGTCGCTCGCGGTCGCCATGTCGCTCAAGACCGCACTCATGAACCTGCCACTCGGGGGCGCAAAAGGCGGCGTCGCGGTCGACCCTAAAGAACTCAGCCCGCGCGAACTCGAGCGTGTGACCCGTCGTTACGTGTCGGAGATTTTTGCCTTCCTCGGCCCCGACAAAGACGTGCCAGCACCCGACGTCGGCACGAACGCCCAGGTCATGGCTTGGGTGATGGACCAGTACTCCATCGGCATCGGGCACGCGGTGCCAGGCGTTGTGACCGGCAAGCCGCTCGCACTCGGCGGTTCACTCGGGCGCGACTCGGCGACCGGTCGCGGAGTCGTCGAGGCGGCATCGCTTGTGTGCCAAGCAAACGGCACGTCACTTGAAGGCAAGAGAATCGTCATCCAAGGTTTCGGCAACGTCGGCATGTGGGCCGCACGACTCGCCGCTGGCTGGGGTGCGAAGATCGTCGGAGTCTCCGATGTCGGCGGCGTGATCGCCAGCGAGAAAGGTCTCGACGTGCAGGCGTTGATGCATGCGACGCAGAGCGGCGCCGGCAGTGTGGTCGATGCAGGAGTCGGCGAAGTGATTGCGCGCGGAGTGCAGAGTTCAGCCAAAGTGTTCGAGCTGCCATCAGACATCGCCATGCCATGCGCGTTGGGCGGCGCAGTCGACAAAGACGAGGCGGTCTCCCTCACTGCGAAGTACGTGATCGAGGGTGCCAACGGCCCCCTCACCCCCGCCGCCGACGAGGTGCTCAACGATCGTGGCGTCATCGTGGTGCCTGATATCTATGCAAACGCCGGCGGTGTGACGTGCTCGTACCTCGAGCAGTGCCAGAACTACGCACACTTGCAGTGGGACGAAGACGAGGTCAATGCGTCGGTGGTCAACACGATGCGCGCAGTGTTCAAGCGACTGCACACGTTCTCGATGGAGAACGGCCTCACCTACCGCGCGGCGGCGTCGGTGCTCGGCGTGAAGGCGCTGGCTGACGCGCACCAACTGCGCGGCCTGCACCCGTAACTCCACGGGCTTCGCCGACAACCACGCTGACTGCGACCGTAACTAGGCTCGCTCTATGGCAAATGAGAAGACGAAGGCATATCTCGACGACCGCAAGCACGTGTTTCACTCATGGTCGGCACAAGGACTGATCGACCCGGTCGACGTCGTACGCGCTGAAGGCTCGTACTTCTGGGATTCGAACGGCACGAAGTTCCTCGACTTCTCGAGCCAGCTGGTGAACGTCAACATCGGCCACCAACACCCCAAGCTCGTAAAGGCAATCCAGGACTACGCCGCGAAGATGTGCACCATCGCACCGTTCCACGCCAACGACATGCGCTCCGAAGCAGCCCGATTGATTGCAGAAGTAGCGCCGGGTGACCTCAACATGGTCTTCTTCACCAACGGCGGCGCCGAGGCTGCCGAAAATGCAGTGCGTCTGGCAAAACTGCACACGGGACGCCACAAGGTGCTCACGATGTACCGCTCGTACCACGGCTCGACATCGGGCGCCATCGCTCTCACCGGCGACCCGCGCCGCTGGCCCAACGAGACGGGCGCGTCCGGCGCAGTGAAGTTCTGGGGCCCCTACGCGTATCGCTCGGCATTCCACTCATCCAACGAAAAAGAAGAATGCGAGCGCGCCTTGCAGCACCTCGAAGACGTGCTGATGGTCGAAGGCCCGCACACCGTCGCGATGATTGGTCTCGAAACCGTCGTCGGCACGAACGGCATCCTCGTTCCACCTGAGGGCTATTTGCAGGGCGTTCGCGACCTGTGCACCAAGTACGGCATCGTCATGATGTGCGACGAAGTGATGGCCGGTTTCGGTCGTTGCGGAGAGTGGTTTGCGGTCAACAAGTGGCACGTCACCCCCGACCTCATCTGCTTCGCGAAAGGCGTGAACTCCGGCTACGTGCCGCTCGGCGGCGTGGTCATTAGCCAGAAGATCGCCGACACGTTCAAAGAGCGCGTGTACCCGGGCGGGCTCACCTACATGGGCCATCCGCTCGCCTGCGCTGCTGCCGTCGCGTCAATCAACATCTTCAAGGAAGAAAAGATTCTCGAGCACGTGCGCAAGATGGCCGAGAACGTCGTCGGCCCCGAACTCGACCGTCTGAAAGACAAACACCCGTCGGTGGGTGACGTGCGCGGAATCGGCATGTTCTGGGCGATCGAACTCGTGCGCAACCGCGAGACGCGCCAGCCCTACGTGCCGTTCAACGCCGCAGGCGCTGACGCCAAGCCGATGGCCGAGATAGTCGCCTTCTGCAAGCAGCAAGGTTCTCTGGCCGTTCACACACTTCAACCGCATCCACGTGGTGCCGCCGTGCACCACGAGCGAAGCCGACATTCGTGCTGGCATCGCCATCTTGGACGAAGCACTGAACATCGCCGACAAGCACTACGTCGGTTAGTCGGTCGCAGCGTCGTGAGACGACGTTGTTTGCCGACATCGTCAGCGGGCGCCGTGCGTTCCGTACACCTGCTCAGTGTCTGCGGAGAATCACCCAATTGAAAGGCTGCTCGCTCCCCCACGGGGTGCGGTGCATCTCGCGAAAACGATCCGCGACCGAAAACCCATCCCCAAAGAGCGCGACGAGGCCGTCCTGAGTCGCGCGACGAACGGGCAATCCTGAACACATCTCGGGCCCGTCTTCGGCAAATGCGGCAACGATGAGAATTCCCGTTTTGTTGAGCGCCTCGGTCACCAGTCGCGCGTATCGCAGACGATCATCTTCGTCGACGAGAAAGTGCAGCACTGCCCGGTCGTGCCATACGTCGTAGTTACGAGCGGGCGTCCACTCTCGAATGTCGGTACACATCCAAGTCACTCGCGAACCTGACGGCGTGGCCATGCGCGCTTCGTCGAGTGCTTGCTGCGAGATATCCACTACCGACACATCGAGGTAACCGACTTCAATCAGCCTGTGTGCCAACGGCGACGCACCTCCGCCGACATCAACGATGCGGGCGTCGAATCGTGAGCTGTATCGCTGAATGAGGCGAAGTGACACGTCTGCATCGCTCGACCACGATCGTTGGTCGACGGCCTTTTCCGAGTAAGCCGCCTGCCAATGCTCCCGCAGTTCCGTCACGAGTCAGAGTCTCGCACCTGACAATCAAGGTTCACGCCCGAACAGTTCGCAAGCAACGGGCCACAGAGAGCTCGGATACAAACGCGAAGGGTGCGGGCCGCTTTCGCGACCCGCACCCTCGTGCGACGTTTGCGGCGACGAGCGCCGCGTCAGTCGATGACTAGTTGCCGCCCTCGTTGAGGGTGACTTCGATCGGCGCATAGGCCGAACCGGACGTGTCGACGCCGAGACCCGCGAGGATATCGAGCGCCTTCGTCACGATGTCATTCGTGTACGCCTCTGCGTCAGGGGCCTTGGTGAGCACCGTGCCGCCTTCGAGGTTCTTGGTCTCGAGCGACAGCTGAGCGGTGCGATCCCACGCGGCCTGGTCGATGAAGCCGACGCCGTTGGCTGCCGGCCAGATCAACTTGTTGACCTCGTTCATCTGCCACAGCTGGTGGCTGGCGCCGAGCTTGGAGCCCTTTGCCAACACGATGTCGCGGCATGCCTCGACGTTGTCGCGGCAGTATGCCCAGCCCTGGAGCGAGGCAGCGACGAACTTCACCGCGGTGTCCGCGTACGCGGCATCGCTGGCGAGACGCTCACCGGACGCCCAGATGGCGTCCTGCAACATACCCACACCAGCTTCTTCGTACGAAACGACGTTGAAGTCGTCCGCCGTGTAGAGCGCGCCGGTCGCCGGGTTGATTGCCTCAAGCACCTGTGCGTACTCGTTGTAGGTCATCGCTTCTGCTGCATCAATGTCACCGGAGAGCAGACCGACCATGTCGAACTGCTGCTGCACGAGCGTGACGTCCTTGGCTGGGTCGAGACCCGCCTTGGTGAGCGCGGCGAAGATTTCGAACTCGTTGCCGAAGCCCCAGTTACCAATCTTCTTGCCCTTGAAGTCCTCTGGCTTGGTGATGTTCTTGTCCTTGAACGACACCTGCAGAGTGCCCGAACGCTGGAACACCTGTGCGATGTTCACGATGTTCGCACCGGCCTCGCGGCTGGCGAGAGCCTTCGACACCCACGAGATCGCGAAGTCAACGTTGCCGTTGGCCAACTCGGTCTGCGGAACGATGTCGACACCGCCTTCGACGATGGTGACGTCGAGGCACTGGTCGGCGTAGAAGCCCTGGTCTTGCGCGGCGAAGTAGCCGGCGAACTGGGCCTGGATGAACCACTGCAATTGCAGCTTGACCGGGGTCGGCGTGGTGCAGGTTTCTGCGGCCGGAGCCTCGGTTGATTCGGTGGTGTCTTCGGTGACCTCGTCGGCTGCCTCGTCGCTACCGCCACAGGCGGCAACGAGCAACGACAGCGCGGCGATGCCGGCGAAGGCAACCCGTACTGAACGCTTCATTCTGTTTCTCCCCCTTCGGGCGTGCGCCCGAATGTTGTTGTTACTGCCTCACCCAACCCTTGCGGTTGAGGTTCTCCATTACTACGGAGACTGTGTAGAAGAGTAGCCCAAGCAAGCAGGCCGCCAATACGTAGGCCCATGCAGCGGCATTCTTCGAATTCGCGATGTTGCTGGAGATCCGGCTGCCGAGGCCGTTCTGCGATCCACCGAAGTACTCGCTCACGAAGGCGGTGATGACTGCCGCGGGTGCCGCGATCTTGAGAGCGGTGAAGAGGAACGGCACGGCATTGGGGATTCGCACTTTGCGGAGAATCGCCACGTCGCTCGCGGCGTACGAACGCATCAGTTCCACATGTGTTGGCGACACCTGGGTAAGTCCTCGCGCAACGTTGACCAAGACGATGAAATACACCACGAGCGTGACCATGATTCGGCGCGGAATCTCGCTCGTGATCGAGTACATATTGTTCAGCACCGCGACGAGCACGAAGATCGGGATTGCGTTCAATGCAATCGCAAGCGGAGTGATGAGCTGGTTGAGGAACCCAAAGCGACTCAGCACGAAGCTCATCGCCACGCCCAACACGGTTCCTGCCACGAGGCCGACGAGTGCGTTGGTGCCTGAGACAGTCGCCGCACCACGAATGAGTGAGAAATTGCCGGTGAACTGCTCCCAGATGCTGCTCGGTGCCGTGAGGAAGTAGGGCTTCAGCTCGAAGAACTTGACGGCCCACTCCCAGAAGCCGAGAAACGCGACGCCGAATACCAGGGCCGGCAGCACTTTGCCGACGTTGGTAGTGATGCGGTTCATTGAGCGGCTCCACTCACGATGCTGAAGTTCATCGGTCGTCGTTGCCCAACCCGACGTGCGCGGCGTGCATACCGCGCAAGCCCTCGCGCACAGCGGTGATTGCTTCGAAAAAAGCCGTGCGGTTGCGCGTGTCTTCGCTGCGTTCGCCCCCGAGCGACACGTCGACCACTTTTGTGATGCGACCAGGTCGCGGCGACATCACGACGACACGGTTCGACAAGTAGACCGCTTCGGGTATCGAGTGGGTCACGAACACCACGGTGGTGCCGGTAGCCGCACAGATGCGCAGCAGCTCGCCCTGCATGTACTCGCGCGTCATCTCGTCGAGCGCGCCGAACGGTTCGTCCATGAGTAAGAGCGGCGGGTGCGCGGCGAGCGCGCGGGCGATGGCGATGCGCTGCTGCATGCCACCTGACAACTGCCACGGATAATGGTCGCCGAACTCCGGCAGTTGCACGAGTTGCAGCATCTCGTCAGCGCGGGCACTGCGCTTCGACTTGTCCCAACCCTTCAGCTCCAACGGCAGCTCGATGTTTTTGCGCACAGTTCGCCAGTCGAACAAACCTGCCTGCTGAAAGGCCATGCCGTAGTCCTGATCGAGACGTGCCTGCGCTGCCGACTTGCCGTTCACGACCACCTCACCAGACGTGGGTTCGAGCAAGTTGGCGACAAGACGCAGCAGCGTCGACTTGCCGCACCCCGAAGGGCCAATGAGCGAGACGAACTCGCCTTGTTTCACCTCGAGCGCAACGTTCGAGAGTGCGTCGACCTGGTTAGGTTTGCCCTGGTTGAACACCTTGCTCACGTTGCGAATGCTCACTGCTGTCACGACACGGCCTCCTTGGGTCGGTTTCGCATCACGATGACGTCGACTGCCACCACGGCACCCGCCATCACGAGTCCGAGTGCCGCGGCGCCGAAGATGGCGGTGTAGACCTTGGCGGGGTCGCCGGTTGCTTCGCGCGCGTACTCGATGATGAGACGCCCGATGCCGCCTTTCAAGCCGGTGGAGATTTCGGCGACGACCACGCCGATCACTGAGGCGGAAGCGCCCAACCTAAACGCCGGCACCATGTAGGGCACGGCGGTCGGGAACCGAAGTTTGAAGAGCGTCTTAGTCCACGACGCTGCGTAACTCTGCATGAGCTCGACCGATGCGGCGGGTGCTGCTGCCAAGCCGCGCAACGTGCCGACGGCAATCGGGAAGAACGCGAGAAATGCGCCGAGCACCGATGCCGACAGCCATCGAGGCCACACGAACGCGCCAATCTCCACCCGACCACCCCACGACACCACGAGCGGGGCCAGAGCGATAAGCGGCACCGTCTGCGACACCACCAGATATGGCAGCACTCCGCGCTGCACCACCTTGAACCGTGCCATCAACACTGCGAGTGCAACGCCGACGAGGGCGCCGAGTGCGAAACCTGCCACGCTGAGCCGGAACGAATACCACGCCCCTGCAGTCACTGCGTCGAGCACCGTGCGCTCAGAGCCACGAACTTCGGGGCGCGAGAATCGCGAGAACATATCCCACACGTGAGGCATTGCGTATTCACTGGTGCGCGGCAAGATACGCACACCGAGCACGGTGCCGCCATCTTCGGGGCCGACTGCTTTGTAGGTCTCCCAGACCACTGCCACGAGCGCCAGCGCCGCAACGAACATCACCGTTCGCTGAGCGGCCCGGCGAACGACGTTGGTCATTGCTTGGCGCGCGCCAGTTCTGCGAGTGCCGGCATCACACGCTCACCATAAGCCTCGAGCGTCTGCTCCTTGCCATCGTGCTGCAGGTAGATGGAGAACTGATCGACGCCGAGCGCCGCGAGTTCTTTCAGACGGCGAACGTGCTCGTCGACGCCACCCAAGATGCAGAAGCGATCGACGATCTCGTCGGGCACGAAGGTGGTGTGCGAATTGCCGGCACGGCCGTGCTCGTTGTAGTCATACCCTTCACGACCTTTGATGTAGTCGGTGAGTGCTTTTGGCACCGAAGAGTTCTCGCCGTAGCGGGCGACGATGTCGGCAACGTGGTTGCCGACCATTCCGCCGAACCAGCGGCACTGGTCGCGCATGTGCGCCATGTCGGTGCCGACATATGCGGGCGCCGCGACGCAGATCTTCACGCTCTTCGGATCGCGGCCGGCATCTTTGGCCGCCTTACGAACGGCGTTGATGGTCCACTCGGCGATCGACAAGTCGGCAAGCTGGAGGATGAAGCCGTCACCCACTTCGCCGGTGAGTTGCAGCGCCTTCGGGCCGTATGCCGCGACCCACACTTCGCATCGACTCTTCGTCGCCCATGGGAAGCGGATGTTCGAACCGTTGTATTCGACGCCACGACCGTTGGCGAGTTCACGAATGACGTGGATGCTCTCGCGCAACGTGGCGAGCGTGGTCGGCTTGCCGTTGGTGACTCGCACCGCGGAGTCACCACGGCCGATGCCGATGATCGTGCGATTGCCGAACATCTCGTTGAGCGTCGCAAAGACGCTGGCGGTGACCGTCCAGTCCCGCGTTGCGGGGTTGGTGACCATCGGTCCGACGATCACGTTGTTG
The DNA here is from genome assembly GCA_009926705.1 of Acidimicrobiia bacterium. Taxonomy (GTDB): domain Bacteria; phylum Actinomycetota; class Acidimicrobiia; order Acidimicrobiales; family Ilumatobacteraceae; genus F1-60-MAGs027. Next base: position 3,458 of record RFOJ01000011.1, on the reverse strand, counting down.
GTCTGCGCAAGAATCTGGCTGTAAATGACGTACGGCTCTTCCCACAGAATGTGGCTGTCGAACGTCCACACGTGCGACATGCCGTACATCTCCGCTTTCTTCGCGAGGTCAATCACCCGCGCTGCGGGCGGTGTGGTCTGTAGTACGACGCCGATGTCCATCGTGCGACTCAGCGGTTCTGCGGGAAGCCGAGGTTGACGCTCGACGTGCGCGGGTCGGGCCAGCGCGACGTCACCACCTTGCCGCGCGTGTAGAAGTTGATACCTTCGGGGCCGTACATGTGCTGGTCGCCAAAGAGGCTCGCCTTCCAGCCGCCGAACGAGTAGTACGACACGGGCACCGGGATCGGCACGTTGATGCCGACCATGCCGACTTGCACGTCGAACTGGAACTGCCTCGCCACGCCGCCGTCGCGGGTGAAGATGGCCGTGCCGTTGCCGTACGGATTGTCGTTGATCATCTTGAGGCCCTCGTCGTAGGTGCCGACGCGCGACACGACGAGCACCGGCCCGAAGATCTCGTCGTCGTAGCACTTCATGCCCGGCTTCGCAGCATCGATGAGGCTGGGATCAAGGAAGTAGCCAGGGTCTTTGGCTTTCGCGGTTCCGTCGACGACGACCTTTGCTCCTTCGCTAGCGGCATTCTTCACGTAGCCGGCCACTTTGTCGCGGTGCTCGCGCGTGATGAGCGGGCCCATCTCCGACGAGGGGTCGGTGCCCGGGCCGACCTTGATGTTCGGGATGCGGGTCTTGATCTTCTCGATGAGCGGGTCGGCAATTCCGCCGACTGCGACGACGACCGACACCGCCATGCAACGCTCACCCGACGAGCCGTACGCAGCGCTCACTGCAGCGTCGGCCGCCATGTCGAGGTCGGCGTCGGGCAAGACGAGCATGTGGTTCTTCGCGCCGCCAAGTGCCTGCACTCGCTTGCCGTTGCGAGTGCCGGTTTCGTAGACGTACTTGGCAATCGGCGTCGAACCGACGAACGAGACGGCGGCAATGTCTGGGTGCTCGAGAATGCGGTCGACTGCCACCTTGTCACCGTGCACCACGTTGAACACACCGTCGGGAAGGCCTGCCTGGCGGAGAAGGTCGGCGACGAACATCGACGCTGACGGGTCCTTTTCGCTCGGCTTCAAGATGAACGTGTTGCCGCACATGATGGCGTTGGCGAACATCCACATCGGCACCATCGCCGGGAAGTTGAACGGAGTGATGCCAGCGACCACACCGAGCGGCTGTCGGATCGAATACACGTCGACGCCGCCAGCAGCCTGCTCGCTGTAGCCACCTTTCAAGAGCGCCGGGATACCGCAGGCGAACTCGATGTTCTCCAAGCCGCGCGCCAGCTCGCCCATCGCGTCAGCGGGCACCTTGCCGTGTTCGAGCGAGACGATATTGGCGATTTCCTTGCGGTTCGCATCGACGAGCTCGCGCATGCGGAACATGATCTCGGCGCGTCGCGACAACGACGTCGCGCGCCACGCCGGCAACGCCGCCTTCGCCACCGCGACCACCGCATCGAGCTCGGCGACGTTCGCGAAGTCGACCGTGGCCTGCTGTTCGCCGGTCGCCGGGTTGTAGACCACGCCAGATCGGCCGGAGGTGCCGAGCACCATCTTGTTGCTGATCCAATGTCCGATGCGGTTCACCTGTTGCTCCTTTTATCTATTACGTGTCTGTCTGTTCCGGCTTTGTGTGTCGTTGAGTTCTGGTCGATCGCGATGCGTCTGCGAGCCAGGGGCACGCTGGCGCTACATCAGTGCAGGTACTGGCTGAGCCCGCGCTTGATGTACTTGCCGTGGCCCTTTCGACCCTTGAACGTGTCGTTCTCGACCACGACCATGCCGCGCGAGAGCACCGTGTCGACCTTGCCGTCGACTTCGAAGCCTTCCCACGACGAGTGGTCCATGTTCATGTGGTGCTTGTCGTTGATACCGATCTTGGTCTTCTTCGTCGGATCCCACACCAAGATGTCGGCGTCCGAACCTGGGGCGATGATGCCCTTCTGCGGATACATGCCGAACATGCGTGCCGGCGTGGTGGCGCACGTTTCGACCCAACGCTCGAGCGTGATCTCACCGAGCACGACGCCCTGATAGATCAACTCCATACGGTGCTCGACACCGCCCATACCGTTCGGAATCTTGCTGAAGTTGCCGAGACCGAGTTCCTTCTGGTCTTTGAAGCAGAACGGGCAGTGGTCGGTGGAGACGATCGCCAGTTCGTTCATGCGCAGACCCTTCCACAGGTCGGCGTGGTGGTGATGGTGGTCGTGCTTCGAGCGGATCGGCGGGGAGCAGACGAACTTCGCGCCTTCGAAGCCTGGACGCGCGAGGTGGTCTTCGAGCGTCATATAGAGGTATTGCGGGCACGTCTCAGCGAAAACGTTGAGACCTTCATGCTGCGCGGCAGCCACCTCGTTGAGGGCGTCAGTCGCCGACATGTGCACGATGTACAGCGGCACATTCCCCGCCACCTTGGAGAGGATGATTGCGCGGTGCGTGGCTTCGCCTTCGAGCAGGCTCGGGCGTGAGTACGAGTGGTACTTCGGGTCGGTCTCACCACGAGCCAGGTACTGCTGCACGAGCACGTCGATGGCGATGCCGTTCTCGGCGTGCATCATGATCATCGCGCCGTTCTCAGCCGCGGTCTGCATCGCACGCAAAATCTGGCCGTCGTCGCTGTAGAACACGCCCGGATACGCCATGAACAGCTTGAAGCTGGTAACGCCCTCATGGTCGACGAGGTAGGTCATGTCTTTCAGCGCTTGTTCGTCGATGCCACCGACAATCTGGTGGAACGCGTAGTCGATGGCGCAGTTTCCGCCGGCTTTACGGTGCCATTCGGCGAGGCCGAGTTGCACGTTCTCGTTGTAGCGCTGCAACGCCATGTCGACGATGGTGGTGACGCCACCCCACGCCGCAGCGATGGTGCCGGTCTCGAATGTGTCGACTGCAGCGGTGCCGCCGAAAGGCAGTTCCATATGGGTGTGCACGTCGATGCCACCCGGCACGACATATTTGCCCTTGGCGTCGATCACCTTGTCGGCGGTCACGCCCATGGCGTCGGCCTGGCCGCGCGCATAGAGGGCGACGATGATCTCTCCGTCGATGAGCACGTCTTGCTCGTGGCGACCGGTCGGACTCACGACCGTGCCGTTCTTGATGAGGGTGCGGGCCATGACTGTCTCCTTATTTATCGGTATGCGGTGCTGACTGCTTCACTGTTCTTGGTTTAGCGACGGACCAGTTCGGGGTAGGCGTCCGGGCGACGGTCGCGGTAGAACGCCCAGCGGTCGCGCACCATCTTGATCTTGTCCATGTCGAGGTCGCGCACGATGAGTTCGGGCTTGTACGGGTCGCCGACATTGCCAACGAACTTGCCTTCCGGATCAACGAAGTAGCTCTGACCGTAGAAGTCGTCATCGCCGTACTCGCTCTCGATGCCGACACG
>RFOJ01000002.1 GCA_009926705.1 Acidimicrobiia bacterium | reverse complement strand
CGGCATCGAGCAGGAGTACACGTTCATGCGCTTGAACGGCCGCCCGTACGGTTTCCCCGAACTCGATGGTGAACCCGGTCCGCAGGGTCCGTACTACTGCGGCGTTGGCGCTGGTCGCGTCATGGGTCGCGATGTCATCGAGATCCACACGGAAGCGTGCCTCGACGCAGGTCTCAACATCTCCGGCACCAACGCTGAAGTGATGCCCGGCCAGTGGGAGTTCCAGGTCGGCCCGCTTGACGCGCTCGCCGTCAGCGACCAGCTCTACGTCGCTCGATGGTTGCTGCACCGCATCGCCGAAGACTTCGACATCGTCGTGTCGTTCGATGCCAAGCCGCAGAAGGGTGACTGGAACGGCGCTGGAGCGCACACCAACTTCTCCACCAAGGCCATGCGTTCGTCGTACGACGCCATCGAGGCGGCGTGCAAGGCGATTGGCGGTCGCGTAATGGAGCACGTGAAGAACTATGGCCACGACATCGAGAGCCGCCTCACCGGCAAGCACGAGACTGCTCCGTGGAACCAGTTCAGCTACGGAGTCTCTAATCGCGGCGCCTCGATCAGAATTCCATGGCAAGTCGCCAAGGACAAGAAGGGTTACGCCGAGGACCGTCGTCCGAACGCGAACATGGACCCCTACGTCGTCACGCGACTCCTCCTCGAGACGGTCTGCTCGCAGGAGAAGCTGCCGTCAGGCGGCGCCAAGAAGTCCAAATCCCGCAAGTAGTCGATCAAGGTCGCGCACCGGCACCGCGTCGGTGCGCGACCTCGGCTCAGCGTCGTGACGGTTGACTGAAGGGGTGCCAGGCATGCTCGAAGCTCAACGCGATTATGTACTGCGCACCGTCGAGGAGCGCGGAATCCGCCTCGTGCGCCTGTGGTTCACCGACGTACTCGGCAACCTGAAGAGCTTCGCGATCAGCCCGGCCGAACTAGAGAACGCCCTCAACGACGGCATGAGCTTCGACGGCTCGTCGATCGACGGTTATGGTCGCGTGCAAGAAGCAGACGTGCTCGCATTACCCGACCCGAACACCTTCGAGGTGCTGCCGTGGGTCGACTCGAAGGCAGCGGAAGCCCGCGTGTTTTGCGACATCGCCCAGCTCGACGGCACGCCATTCGAGGGCGACCCGCGCCAAGTGCTGCGACGCAACCTCGACGCCGCACGAAAGCTCGGCTTCGTGTTCTACGTGGCTCCAGACGTCGAATACTTCTACTTCGCGCCTCCGGGCGACGGTCGCCCGACACCACTCGACAACGGCGGATTCTTCGACCTCACTACCACCGACATCGCAAGTTCTCTGCGCAAAGAGACCATTCGCACGCTCGAGACCATGAGCATTCCGGTCGAGTACAGCTTCCACGAAGATTCTCCGAGCCAACACGAGATCGACCTCCGCCACACCGACGCGCTGGCGATGGCAGACAGCGTCATGACGTTCCGATTTGTCGTGAAAGAAATCGCGGCGATGCGCAATGTGCACGCCACGTTCATGCCGAAACCGTTGGAGGGTGTGCAAGGTTCAGGCATGCACCTGCACCTTTCGTTGTTTAAGGGCGACTCAAACGCCTTCTACGACGCAAACGATCCGTACAACTTGAGCAGCGTCGCCAAGTCGTTCATGGCGGGCCTCCTGCGCCACGCGAGCGAGATCACGGCGGTCACAAACCAGACGGTCAACAGCTTCAAGCGGCTCGTGCCAGGCTTTGAAGCACCGGTGCACGTCTCGTGGGCGCGCAACAACCGCAGCGGTCTCATCCGCGTGCCGGTCCCCAAGCGCGGCAGCGACCTCGCGACCCGCATTGAGTTGCGCTCGCCCGACCCGGCATGCAACCCCTACCTCGCGTTCTCGGTGATTCTCGCGGCCGGACTGCGGGGCGTCGAAGAGGGCTACGAGCTCCCTGCCGAGGCCGACGCGAACTTGTTCGAGATGGGCGACCAAGCTCTCGCCAAACTTGGTATCGAACAACTTCCGCAATCGCTAAACGATGCACTGAAGTCGATGGAGTCGTCGCAGCTCGTCGCCGAGGCTCTCGGTGAGCACATCTTCGAATGGTTCCTTCGCAATAAGCGCGCCGAGTGGCGCCGCTACAAGACTCACGTCTCGCAGTTCGAAGTCGACACCTACTTGCGTTCGCTATGACGTCGACCGATTTGCTCGCCGTCTTCCCTGACTCGCCGACGATCGACGTGGCGCGAACACTCGACCTTTCTGGCTACTCGTGGAAGGGCGTCGAGACTCCAGAGAACCTCGCCAAGTTGCAGCCAACCGAAGGCTGGGCGGGGGCCGTCGTGTGCTGCGACGAAGATCCGGAAGGCGGCTGGGCGATGTGCCGCGCACTACGTCGCCTCGAACGCCCGGTGCAGCGCATTCTCGTGCTCATCACTGGTGCCCAAGTAGGCGATCTCGAAGTGCGCGACAATCTGTTCGACGACTTCCAGTTGTCGCCCTTCCACCCGCGCGAGCTGGAGGCGCGACTGCGGCACATGTTCTACAACGAGTTGCTCGCACCGTCGTCGACGGTCGTCGAACACGCAGGTCTACGCCTCAACCTCGAGACCTATCAGGCGACGTTCGGCGGAAGTCCACTCGACCTCACCTACATGGAATACGAACTGCTCAAGTTCTTCGTGCAGAACCCGGGACGCGTCTACTCGCGAGAAGTGATCTTGTCAGAAGTCTGGGGTTACGAGTACTTCGGCGGTGCCCGCACGGTCGACGTGCACGTCCGCCGTTTGCGCGCAAAGTTGGGCGAAGAGCACGCACACTTGATCGAGACCGTGCGCAGCGTCGGCTACCGCTTCGGTTCGTCGAAGTGGTCGGGCTAGACGAGCGTCGCCACCCCGACGATCACGAACAACGCACCGGCCGTGCGCTGAATGATTCGTAGGTTCACTCGTTTCACAATTTGAGAACCAGCGAGCACCGCGATGCCCGACACTGATGCGAGCGCCAACGCTGCCCCGACACCGACTGCGAGTGCCGAATCACGAGTGGCGGCAAGGCTCGCCGTTGCAAGTTGCGTGATATCGGCAAATTCAGCGACCCCGATCGTCGCAGCTGAAACCGTGAACGTCGACCTCCACGACGGTGCGACCTCGGGTGCGGCGCTCTCGTTCGTATCGTCGCTCTCGGCGCGCGACGACCAGACGAGGTATGCGCCGGCGACGACGAAGATTGTGCCGACGACGTAGCGAAGCGGCTCGGTCGGCAACCGAGACATCGCCGTGCCGAGCAGTGCGGCGATGGTCACGTGCAACGTGTACGCACCCGCCACGCCGCACCATACGGCCATCTTGCGCGGGTATCGCGTCGCCAAAATCAGTGTCGCGAACATCGTCTTGTCGGGCAGCTCGGCGAGAAACACGACACCGAACGCGGTGAACAGGTCGGACATCACGTTCGCGGTCGTTGCCTATGCCCGCTGCATTCGCTGGGCGAGCCGGGCGTGGTCGCGCAGCATCTGCTCGAGTTTCCCCGAGACGAGGTGGTGGTCGCGCACGATCACGCGGCCGTGCACCACGGTGTGCTTGGCGCTCGCCGGGCCGCAACGAAGCCAGCCTTCGATCGGGTCGTCGATGACTCCCGCGAACTGCGGGCCGTCGAGCGACCAGACCACGATGTCGCCGACACTTCCCACGCTGAGCTCGCCGATCTCTCCCTGTCGTCCGAGACAGCCTGCACCGCCGCGCGTCGCCATCTCCAGCGCCATCCGTGCGGTTCCGGCCGCGGCTCCACTCGACAGTTTTGCGAGCAACATCGCTTGGCGTGCTTCCAACCACAACGACGCCGAGTCGGCAGACGACGAACCATCGACACCGAGCCCCACGTGCACGCCGGCTGCACGCAACTTCACCGTCGGAGCAATTCCGGAAGAAAGTATGAGGTTGCTACTCGGGCAATGTGCAACGCCGACGCGCGCCGCCCCGAGTCGCTTCACTTCATCGTCGTTGGGTTTCACGCAGTGCGCCAACCACACGCGGTCGCTCACCCAACCGACCTCTTCGAGGTATTCCGTCGGCCGGCAGCCGAACGTCGCGAGGGAGAACGTGTCGTCTTCGTCGTTCTCTGCGAAATGCGTGTGCAGCCGTACATCAAGACGCTCAGCGAGACGCGCGGAGTCACTCATCAGCTGCTTGGTCACGCTGAATGGCGAACAGGGCGCCAACGCGACGCGCACCATTGCGCCACGAGTCCGATCGTGGTGTGCGGCGACTGCTCGTTCGCTCGTCGCGAGGATCTCGTCGTGGTCCTGTACCACGTCGTCGGGCGGCAACCCGCCATCTTTTTCGGAGAGCGACATCGAACCGTACGTCGGATGAAATCTCACCCCGAGGTCACGAGCCGCTGCTATCTCAGCCGACAACAAGTCACCTGCTCCACGCGGGTGCAGATAGAGATGGTCCGACGACGTCGTGCACCCCGACATCGCCAACTCTGCGAGCCCAACCCAAGCAGAGACGTGCGCCGACTCTTCGTTCAATGCACTCCACAGCGGATACAGCGTGCGCAGCCACCCAAAGAGCGCTGAGTTCGTCATCGGCCCGTAGGCGCGAGTCAAGTTTTGGTACAGGTGATGGTGCACGTTGACGAGACCCGGGGTGACGAGACAACCTGAAGCGTCAATCGACTCTCGTGCCTGCGGAGGTGTTCCGGAACCGATAGCCGATACGAACCCGTTGCTGACGGTCACCCAGCCATTTCGGATTTCCCGACGATTGTCGTCGACGGTCGCGAGGATGCGCGCCGAGTGGACGACGAGATCGGCGACGGGTGGCGCTGTGTTGCTCAGGTGTTCAACTCGAGCAGTTCGCTCGTTTCGTTGCGCACGCGCGCATCGCGGTGGAGCGACTCACCGAGGATGGCGGCGATCACGACAGTGCCGATACCGACGAGGATCGGGAAGGCAAGCAGCACGAGGACAAGGATGACTGCGCCGGCCATGGTGCTACTTCTTCGAGCGAGCCGGCTTCTTGCTTGACGGCTTGTCGCCTCCCGACGACTTCTTGCCGCCCGCCGGTACGAACGCCCATGCCTCGATCTCGACGACGCCGTTGGCTGGCAACGACGCGACGCCGATGGTGCTGCGAGCTGGTCGGTGAGAGCCGAAACCTGCAACGTACGCCTCGTTAAATGTAGAGAACGTATCCATGTCGGTGAGGAAGCACAGCGTCTTGGCTACGTCGGTCAACTTGGCTCCGACGCTCTCGAGCTGGGACCGCAGATTCACGATTGCTTGTGCGGTCTGCGCCTTCACGCCGCCCTCGACGAGACTGCCGTCACGAAGTCCAAGTTGCCCGGAGACGATGATCCAGTCGCCAGCGCGTACGACGGGTGTGTAAGGACCGATTGGTGCAGCCATGCGTTCAAGGTTAGACGGAGCAAGGCTCGTTACCCTGAGCCCGTGCGTTTGACGACGAGGCGTGAGTTTCTCGTAGGCGCTGGGCGATTCGTCGTCTCTGGTTCTGCCGTGGTGGCAACCGGATCGACGGTGGCCATCGCGTCATCGCTCCTTTCTTCGTGCGGCGGAACCAACACGAGCGCTTCTCTGCCCGACGACGTGCAAATCGTGCAGCGGTTTCCCCAGAATCTCGTCGCTGGCCCCCTGCGCCTGCCGCTCTCGCTCGCCAGTGGCGGAGGCCTGCTCACGACTGACGGTGAGACGGCGACTCCTGACTCGCTCACCGCTCGAATCACACGAATCGACGGCGGTCGAGAAGATCTCATCATCGAAAACCTGACGGCCCCAAAGCACGCCGCAGATCTCGCAGTGCCGTACTGGCCGTTCCGTGCGACGATCGATGAGCCAGGCTTCTATCGAATCGTGCTCGACGGCGGCCCGAGCGATGGCGCGGCATTCCAGGTGTTCGCGCGAGGCGACGTCTCTGTTCCTGGCATCGGCGACCCGCTCACACCGTTCGACACACCTACCTTCGACGATGCGCGCGGCGTCGAGCCGATCTGCACGCGCGTCGATGGTGCGTGCCCGTTGCACTCGCTCACGCTCACAGAGGCACTGCAGAGTGGCAGGCCGGTCGTACTCCTCGTCGGTACGCCGGCACATTGCTCGACTGGAACTTGTTCACCGGCACTCGACGCGTTGATCGATGTCGCAAGCCGTACGGGTGATTCGCACGCGTTCATTCACGCGGAGGTCTACCAAGACCCTGACGCGACCAAGCTTGCGCCGGTCGTCACCGCGCTTGCGATGACCTACGAACCTGCTCTCTTCGTCACAGACGCCAAAGGCATCGTCACCGCACGACTCGACGCAGTGTTCGACGAAGTCGAGCTGGAGTCAGTGATCAGCTAAAGCTTTGTCCGCAGCCGCACGTGCGGTTGGCATTCGGGTTCGTGATCTTGAACCCGGACTCATTGAGACCATCGGCGTAATCGAGGCTCGCACCCGACAGCAACTGGGCCGACGCTGGGTCGACCACGACTTTCACATCACCGAAACTCTGCACTTTGTCTTCCGTGGTGAAGTCGCCGTCGAAGTACATCTCGTACGAGTAACCCGAGCATCCACCGGGTCGCACGGCGACGCGAAGCGCGAGGTCAGTCGCGTTCTCGGTCTCGAGAAGTTGCTTCACTTTGGTGGCTGCCGCAGGCGTGAGAGTGATCATGGTGCCACCAAAACTACCGCCAGCAGGTGGTGTGGTGACAAGCACTGTGACCGATGCACCGGCTGGCATTTCCAGGCGGTATGTGGCGGCGGTCTCGGTAGGTTAAGGGCGTGTCCGCCCCGACTTCCCCGCGGCAGGTGCCGCCACCGTCGGCCGACGACGTTCGCAACCTGTTGCGTGCGGTCATCGACCCAGAACTCGGCGCGAACATTGTCGACCTCGGCATGGCAACCGACGTCGCAGTGAGTGCCGATGGAGTCGTGGCGATCGGCGTGAAGCTCACGATCAAGGGCTGCCCGCTTCGTGCACAGATCAAAAACGACATCGAATCGCGCCTCGAAACTCATCCGGGCGTCTCAAAAGTGAAAATTGAATGGGGCGAGATGACGTCCGACGAGCGGTCGGCAGTGATGACCAAAGCCCGCTGGAACGCCCGAGAGAACGCCACCGACACGGCGGTGCCCGTCACAGCACGCGTACTCGCCATCGCCAGCGGGAAGGGTGGCGTCGGCAAGAGCTCGGTGACGGCGAATCTCGCAGTCGCTCTTGCGGCACAGGGTCGCACCGTCGGGGTGCTCGACGCCGACATCTGGGGATTCTCGATGCCGCGAATGCTCGGCATGGCCGACCGTCTCGCCGCGCGAAAAGTGGAGGGCTTTGAGAAGCCGAAGATCATTCCAAACGAACGGCGAGTCGGGAGCGGCCTGCTCAAAGTCGTGAGCACCGGAATGCTCGTCGACGATGAAGGCACGGCGCTCATGTGGCGCGGTCTCATGCTCACCAAGGCGGTCGAGCAATTCCTCAACGACGTGCACTGGGGCGATCTCGACTTCCTGCTCATCGACATGCCGCCTGGGACCGGTGACGTGCAGATGGGACTGGCTCGAATGCTGCCGCGCACCGACCTGATCATCGTGACGACGCCGGCCGTCTCAGCGCAGAAAGTCGCGATTCGTGCCGCAGACATGGCGCAGCGAAGTTTCTTGCGCATCGCGGGAGTCGTCGAGAACATGAGCCACTTCACGTGTGAACACGGCAGCACATATGCACTCTTCGGCGAAGGTGGCGGTGCCGCCCTTGCTCGCGAAATCGGCGCAGAATTGCTCGGCCAGGTACCCATTGAGAACGCCGTCGCCCACGGAAGTGACAACGGCGAGCCCGTCGCATTGGCGGGTCAGTCGGCTGCAGCCGAGGTGTTCCGCGACATCGCCAAGAAGATCATCGGCTCGACGGTTCCCGCAAACGACATGGCAGGGTGTTCTGCGCGACTGCTCGAGTCGGTCGAAGTGGTGTTGGGAAAGAAGCCGAACTAGGGCATCGTCGCGTACTGCGGATCGTCAGGAAAGACGATTCCCGTCACGCGTCCATCGCTGTCGAACTTCAGTTTCGGAAGAATCGGGGTCGGCACGCCGATCTGACGCGCCGCATCAACAGCGGCTATCGACGAACGATGGGGCGCCAAGAATTCGAGGTTGGCGATGGTCGGAGGGATCATCGCCAAGTCGCCCCGCTTGGCGCGCGCGAGTGCATCGTTCGGCGAGATCCACAAACTTGCGATGGTCTCTTTGTCGTCGTGCAGAGGCTCTTGTGACGGAGGTGCGACCGCGACGAAGAACCGCGTGTCAAAACGACGTTTTTCGCCGACCGGAGTGATCCAGTGGCTCACGTATCGAATCGAGTCGACTGCCAACCGCAGCTGCTCGCGACGGCACAGCTCGGCAAGCGACAACCTTCCTTCGTGAACGTCATGTCGCGACTCGGAGAATCTCAATTGCGAGTCGGAGTCTGCGAGCGAGACGTAGCTTCCACGTGAGTCTCGGGCGAGCAGCACCCCGGCCTCTTCAAAGCACTCGCGTATCGCCGCCACCCAGTAGGCAAGGCCTCCGCTCGGCACGCGTAACAGATCGCTTGCCTCGGCGTCGGTCATGCCTTCGCAGAGCTCGTCGAGCTCTGATCCTGAGTCGACGTCGTCCACACGTCCGCCGGGAAACACGTACATGCCGCTCGCAAACGCCGCACTTGTCGTGCGTTGCAACATGAACACCTCGATGTCATGCGGCGTGTCGCGCACCAGCATCACCGTTGAAGCCGGCCGCAGGGGGACGTGACTCAACTGCCGCCCTGCTTGCGCATCTCGCGGTAGTCACGTGCCGCCCCTTCGAGCGGCTCGACGTCGAGCGTCACTCCGTCGATCGACGCGACCCGGAGCGGTTCGCCTGACTTGATCGGAGTGGCCCTGTTGGTGCGCGCTCGCCATTTCGCGCCTCGTACGACGACTTCCCCTTCCGGGGCGATGTCGGTCGCCGCGGTTCCTTCCGCGCCGACGAGCCACTCACGGCCGATGGTCGGAGTCGCAAATCGGGTGCGCACCATCGAGGGCATGCCGACCACGAAGGCGAGCGTCATCGACGCGACACCTGACATGAGGGTGAGCCACGAGAGGCGCAATGTTTCTTCCTGCACGGGGCCGTAGAGCGTGAAGGATGCGACGACATAGGAGACGACACCGACACCCGTCCAGAATCGCGGGATACCCACCTGCACATCAACGGCGAAGGCGATGACCGAGAACACGAGCAGGGCGATGCCGAACGGTCGCACCGGCAGCTCAGCGAAGCCGAACGTTCCGAGCAGCGTGCACAACGCTCCGACGAACCCGGCAATCCCAACGCCAGCCGTGTAGAACTCAAAAATGAGCAGCGCAAGACCGAACGAGAAGAGAAGATAAGCAAGTGCCGCGCTGGCGGACGTGTGCATCAACTGTTCGAGGGTCCCCAGCTTGAAGAAGCGCGTCGTCGTCGCCTCGCGCACGATGGTGCCGTCGCCGCCGACCACCTCTACGACCGTGTCAAGAACCTTCCCGTTGACGGAGAGGCCGTCCAACGCAAACAGCATGTTTCGAAGCACGGGCACGCCCTCGTCGGCGATGTCGAGACGAAGAATGCCTCGTTCACGAGCCTCGTCGGTGCCCAGCGTGTTGCTGCGCAAGAGCGAAGTCGCCTCGCCAAAGGTGAGCGGTTCGCCGTCAATCGAGATCGGCACACCGGTCTTTCCGACCGTCGAGTTCGGCGCCATTGCGCTCACGTCAGCGACTGCGAGCAACCATGACGACCAACCATGCGCTCGTGATCCGCTCGGTCCCACCCAGACACCGACGGGTACCGCAGAGTCACGGATGGCGACGAGCAATCGCTCCATTCGTGCGCGATCGACCACTGCCCCGCGCGAATTGACCTGCAGCACCAACGCCTGTGCTCCGTTCGTCGACGAACGCCCGATGGCACGCTCGATTCCGTTCGCCACCACATTGTCGATAAGCCCGCTCACTTCGAACACGTCGACCTTCGCCAGCGTGTCTGCCGCACCCGTCGCGATGACGGTGGTTTCGACGTCTGCCACACCGGCCTGATCAGACGATGCGCTCGCGGATGCGAATCCGAGCGAGAGAGCAAGGCTGAGTACGAACGCGGCAATCACGACACGACAACGGTATCCATGAGCGAGCGTTCGGGGCAGGGTGGGAGCGCGCGAGGTAACCTTGGCTCGTGCACGTGTTGATTGCAACCGACGCTCAATATGTGCTCGACGAGGTGATTGCGGCGTTGGGCACGCCTGAGACGTCGTTTACTGTGTGCCGCGACGGCCGAGACGTGACTGATGCCGTGCGCCGTCGCACTCCAGACATCGCAGTGCTCGACCTACAAGTCGCTTCGATGGGTGCGATGGCGATCACGATGAACCTGCGCCTCGACGAGAGCGGCGGACGCCTGCCGCACGTTCCTGTCGTGATGTTGCTCGATCGTCTCGCCGATGTGCATCTGGCACGCCGAAGCGGCGCAGAGGGCTGGCTCATCAAGCCGATCGACTCGCTGCGTCTGCGCCGGGCAGTGCAAGAAGTGCGAGCTGGACGCACGTGGCACGAAGCTGCGGCGCCAGCAATGCAGAACTCCTGACTCGAGACATCTCTCGCCGCCAGCTACGCAAACACCGCCTTTCACCGACCACCGTTAGGCTGACCAATCGTTAATTCGCAATACGGGGAGTAGCGCAGCTTGGCTAGCGCGCCACGTTCGGGACGTGGAGGCCGGGAGTTCAAATCTCCCCTCCCCGACCAAGCATCGGCAGTGGTTATGGTCGCACAGGCGGCAGCTCCGCTCGGGCTCGCAGCCGCGTTCCGCTTGAGGTAAAGCGCGACGCTTACAGCGACGCGACGACGAGTTCGGCGATTTGCAATGCGTTGAGTGCGGCACCCTTGCGCAAATTGTCGTTTGACACGAAGAGAACGAGACCGCGGTTTCCGTCAACGGACTGATCTTGGCGGATGCGGCCGACGTACGAAGGGTCTTTGCCGGCTGCAAGCAACGGTGTCGGAATGTCGACGACGCTCACCCCGGGTGCCTTAGCGAGAATCTCGTTCGCCTGCGCTGGCGTGATTGCCTTCTCGAACTCGGCATGCAACGACAACGAGTGTCCGGTGAAGACGGGCACTCGTACGCAGGTTCCCGAGACCTTGAGGTCTGGGATGTGGAGGATCTTTCGCGTTTCGTTGCGCAGCTTCTTTTCTTCGTCAGTCTCAAATTGACCGTCGTCGACGAGCGAACCAGCGAAGGGCAGCACGTTGAATGCAATCGTGCGGGCGAATTTGGTTGGCGCTGGGAACGCGACGGCTTCGCCGTCGTAGGTGAGGCGACCGACGTCTTTGGCTGCGTCCACTTGCACTTCGAGCTCTGCCACACCAGAAACTCCACCGCCACTGACGGCCTGGTAGGTGCTCGCGGTCAGTCGCACGAGTGTGGCGGCGTCGTGCAGCGGCTTCAACACCGGCATCGCTGCCATCGTCGTGCAGTTGGGGTTGGAGATGATGCCCTTCTTCGCCAGTTTGATATCACCTGGGTTCACTTCGGAAACGACGAGCGGCACGTCGGGATCCATGCGCCAACAGGAGGAGTTGTCGACCACGATTGCCCCGGCAGCCGCGAACTTCGGCGCAAGCGCCCGCGAGGTGGTGGCTCCGGCGGAGAAGATGGCGACGTCGAGGCCCGACGGGTCAGCGGTTGCCGCGTCTTCGACGAGGATCTGTCGACCCCCGAAATCGATCTTGGTGCCTGCCGAGCGAGCAGACGCAAAGAAACGAAGTTCGGCGTGTGGGAAGTCACGCTCGAGCAAGAGCGTCCGCATGACGTTGCCCACCATCCCGGTGGCACCGACCACGCCGACGTTCGGTTTTCGACTCAAAGGCACCGAGTCAGGCTAACCGTGCGACCAGCCACCAGTGACTCGGGTGCACGCGACGCACCGTCAGTTTCTTCACGCCGTCGGCGGAAACCCTGACTCGACGTCTCGGCGAATGAATGATGGTGACGTCGCGCAACCGCGAGCCGATGAGATCGAGCCCGATTCCTGCGAGCACGTCGTCGGGGCTCAGGCGATTCGCCTGCCAGCCCAGTCGCGTGAGCGCCCGGACACGCGCCATGTGCTTTGCCACCTTCGGTGCGCGCCACAAGACCCGCACTACTCCGCCGAGCGGCACGAGCGCGGCATCGAGTGGCGTCCACGTCCGAAAGTTGAGGGCAATGAGACCGCCGCTTTTCGTGACGCGCAATGCTTCGCTCACCAACGACTGTGCGTCGGTTGCGCCGCAGTGCTGCAGCGTGATGTAGGAGAACGCGAGATCGACCGAGGCGTTGGGCAGGTCGAGAGTGCGGCCGTCAACCACGTGCAGCGTGCGCAACACGGTCGGCTCCCCATGATGGAACACCGTCTCTCGGCAGCGTTCGAGGAATGCGGCATCGACGTCGGCTGCGTGCACAAGCCGAAATCGTTTGGTGAACCCTGCAGTCATCCGACCGATGCCGCTTCCGATCTCCACCATCGAGAGGTCTCTGGTCGAGCCCTTCGGGAAGCCGAAGATTTTCAGGTACCTGCGCACCTCGTCGTCGCCGCTCGCGACGAACGACTCGAGCGAGACGTCGCCGGTCTTGTTGTCGAACACCCAACCGGTGTCACGGACGGCTTCTTCTGCGGTCAACGTCTCGGCACGCAAGCCAGCGCTCCGCCACGGCACACCCTGCGGTCGTCGCAAGCGTTCTGCTGCACGGCGCAGGAGTGTCATTAATTACTTTCGCTCGGGAAGCGGCGCCGAGTAGTTGTCTCCGCTGTCGAGACCGAAGGCCGTGTGCAGCGCCTGCACGGCTTTCTGCATCATTGCCGCGCGCACGACGACTGACACGCGGATGGTGGACGTCGAGATCATCTCGATGTTCACCCCGTTGTCCGCAAGGACGCGGAACATCTTGGCTGCAACGCCCGGACTCGTCTTCATGCCGGCACCGACGAGCGAGATCTTCGCGATGTCGTCGTCGTGTGTGACACCGCCTGCCTTGAGTTCAGTGCCGATGCGCGAGACGATCGGCTCGGCGGTCTTCACGTCGGCCTTCGGCACCGTGAATGAGATGTCGGTGGTTCCGGCAGTTGACGTGTTCTGCACGATCATGTCAACGTTCACGTTGGCAGATGCGAGGGCTTCGAAGAGCGAGGCCGAAACTCCCGGACGGTCGGGCACCCCGAGGATGGTGAGCTTCGATTCGCTCGCGTCCTGCACGACCCCGGAGATGACTGGTTCTTCCATGTTCTTCATCCTTTCGTGATTGCGTCCGACCACCCACGTTCCTTCTTCCCACGTGAAACTCGATCGCACATGGATTGGTACGTCGTGGTTGCGGGCGAATTCGACCGAGCGGAGTGCGAGCACTTTGCTGCCGGCGCCGGCCATCTCGAGCATCTCGTCGAACTGCAGCACCGGAATCTTGCGCGCCTGCGGCACCACCCGCGGGTCTGCAGTGAAGACACCCGTGACATCGGTGTAAATCTCGCACGAGTCTGCGTCGAGCGCGGCAGCAAGTGCGACGGCTGTGGTGTCGCTTCCGCCGCGACCAAGGGTGGTGATTTCCTTCGCGGTGCTGATGCCTTGGAATCCGGCAACGACCGCAACTTTCTTGTCGGCAATCGCGGCGCGCACTCGGTCGCCCTTCACCTCGAGAATCTTCGCCTTGGTGTGGACCGTGTCGGTGATGATGCCAACTTGCGAACCCGTGAAACTCACAGCGTCGACTCCGACATCGTGCAGTGCCATGCACAACAGGGCCATGCTGATGCGCTCGCCGGTCGTAAGCAGCATGTCCATCTCTCGGCTCGGCGGATTTGACGACACTTGGTGCGCCAGCTGCAACAGATGCTTTGCCCATGGCGGAAACCACGACGATGACGTCGTGACCTGCCGCTCGAGTGGCCGCAATATGCCGCGCCACGTTGCGCATGCGCTCTGGGTCTGCCACCGACGTGCCGCCGTACTTTTGCACGATGAGCGACATGACAGGTCAATGCTATTCGTGGTCGAGTTCGCAGT
The DNA here is from genome assembly GCA_009926705.1 of Acidimicrobiia bacterium. Taxonomy (GTDB): domain Bacteria; phylum Actinomycetota; class Acidimicrobiia; order Acidimicrobiales; family Ilumatobacteraceae; genus F1-60-MAGs027. The sequence goes on along the minus strand of RFOJ01000002.1, from coordinate 10,097 downwards.
CAGTAGCCTTTCCGATTCGTGGGCACATCAAAACGCGAACGACAGAAGAAGAACCGAGAAGCAGTGAGATCGCAAGAGGCACGGCGCGCACAACGCAGCAAGGTGCAGCGACGAGGCGCGCGAATCGGCATCGTCGTCCTGGTCGTCGTGGCGCTCGTGGGGTTCGTCTTCGTCACCGGTAACACCTCGCAAGAGGCCGCGACCGACACCACCATTGCCGAGGCCGTCGAGGAAACGACGACGCAGCAGACGGTCGCTGCCGGCCCGTTCGCCTACGGCACCAGCGAGTGCCCACCAACGGACGGCTCGGCCGAGCAACGCCGTGAGTTCTCGGATTCGCACAAGTTGTGCATCGACCCGACGAAGACTTACATCGCCAACTTCGATACAACCCAGGGCTCGTTCTCGGTTCGGCTGTACGCCGACCGAGCGCCGGGAACGGTGAACAACTTCGTGTCATTGGCCCGCTGGAAGTATTTCGACGGCACGAAGTGCCACCGAGTCATTCAAGATTTCGTCGTGCAGTGCGGTGACCCGACCGCGACCGGCACCGGCGGACCCGGCTATTCGTTCGCCGACGAATTGCCTGGTGCAGGCGAGTACAAGATCGGGTCGCTAGCGATGGCCAACTCGGGCCCGAACACCAACGGCAGTCAATTCTTCATCATCACCGGCAACAACGGTGCGTCGTTGCCGCCGCAGTACTCGCTGTTCGGCGAAGTGACCGAAGGTCTCGACACAGCAGTCAAGGCGATGGGCGCACTCTTCAACCCCGACCCGGCGGCCAACGGCGTTCCTCCCGCCGGCGACATCGTGCTGAAGAGCGTGACGATCGTCGAGTCGTAGATCCCGTCGCCGAGCAACGGTTGGCGCGGTACGAGCGGGTCGCTACGGGGACGTGAGAAGGCTGCGCGACAACGAACTAATCGTGTCGTCGTCGACTCCGATCTCGTGCACGAAGTTCCGCACCGAGCCGTGCGTCGACGAGATGTCAGAGAGAATCACCTTCATCGCGCGCGGGTCGGCAGCTGCGAATCGTGCTGGCATCCTGGCGTAGACATCGGCGAGTTCTGGCTGGTGCTCTCTCGCCCAGACGACGAGTCGCTGCATCGCCCGTTCGGTGAGGCCGTAGTCGGCGGCGATGATGTCATCCGGAACGCCGAGCGACCCCAAGACAAGCGCAGAGAGAATCCCGGTGCGATCCTTGCCTGCCGCACAATGAAACACTGCCGGCAAAACGTCGCTTTCTGCCAGCAATCTCATTGCATCGGCAAAGCGTGGTGACGCCTCGGCGAGCATCTCTCGGTAGGCCCACACCAGAAACTCGACGACGTCCTCGATCTCAGGGGTGGAAGTTTCTCCCCATGTCGCGTCGATGATCGGCAGATGGTGGTATGCCACATCGTGTTCGGCGACCGGGAACGTGCCGCGCGCCTTCACCTCGTTGTCGGTGCGCAGGTCGACGACGGTGCGAACCCCGAGCTCGATCACGCGCCTCGCATCGTCGGGTGTGAGTCGGTAGAGACCGTCAGCCCGAAAGAGCCTCCGCCAACGGGTCTCGCGACCATCAACCGTTGGATACCCACCGAGGTCACGAAAATTGTGCACCGCAAACAGCGGCACGACGCGCCGGTCGTCATCGAGGAGCGACGAGATTCCGAGACCAGACATCGCCTGTACGGTACCGAACACGATCGTCACGCGACTGACAACGTGGTGAACGCGAGGTGAGCACCGTGTGAACGGTCGCCGACTGCATCTGCAACGGCCACGACGATTACGCTTTGGCGTAGTGAGCGGTGCACCGATCAAGTCCGTCGGGATTCTCGGTTCGGGCATCATGGCCGGCGGAATCGCAGAGGTCGTAGCCCGCGCGGGTGTCCGGGCGATCCTGCGTGCGCGGTCGGAAGCATCGGCGACCGCATCGGTAAACGGCGTGGCAGCAGGCCTCGCTCGACAAGTGGAGAAAGGCAAGCTCGATGCGTCCGAGCGCGACCGCATCCTCGCCAATATCTCGACGACGACCGACCTCGCGGCGCTGAGCGGTTGTGACCTCCTCATTGAGTCGGTTGTCGAAGACCTGGAGACCAAACAACGACTCTTCCGTGATCTCGACGCAGTGACGAACCCGAGCGCAGTACTTGCCACCAACACGAGCACGCTGCCCGTCGTCGAGATGGCCAAGGTCGTGAAGAATCCCGAGCGTGTCTGCGGAATCCACTTCTTCAACCCCGCCCAGGTGTTGCCGCTCGTCGAGGTCGTCCGACCCGTCACCGCAGGCGACGAGACCATCCGTCGGGCTGCCGAGTTCGTGTCGACGATCGGAAAAGACGGCGTCCACGTGCTTGACCGAGCCGGATTCATCGTCAACGCACTCCTCTTTCCTTACTTGAACAACGCAGTGCGCATGTTCGAAGACGGCACCGCATCGATGGCCGACATCGACACGGCGATGAAAGGTGGGTGCAACTTCCCGATGGGGCCGTTCGCCTTGCTCGACTTGGTCGGTCTCGACACTTCGCTGTCGATCCTCGAGACACTGCATGCGTCGTTCGGCCACGAGAACTTCGCGCCACGACCGATGCTGCGTGAGCTCGTCGCCAAGGGACGTCTCGGCCGCAAGACCAAGGCCGGCTTCTACGAGTACTAGAACTTCTGGGCACGACTCGCGCTGGGGCGATCTCGCGCTGCTGCGCGCGACCTCGGGTTGGGATCGGACACCCGAATTTGTCGGCGAGTGCGCCTACCAGTGGCCGGCGGTGGACAACTGGCCGGAAGACGACGACCTCATCGGGCAGGGCGCCGACCTTCACGTAGCCACGTTGATTGACGGTTACAAGCACGGGCTGTTCGCGATGGAACGTGCAGTCGGTGACGGAACGCTTTTTTGGTGGTCGCCAGCGCAACGATGCATTATCCCGCTTGATGGACTGCGCGTTACACGCTCCATGCGGCGCAGCGCCCGGCGCTACCACCTGCGCATCAATTCGTGTTTCGATCGCGTCATGCTGGGGTGCGCCTCGCGCCATGGCGAAGACGGTCGTTGGATCACCGCGCGCTTCGTGGAAGAGTACTGCCGACTTCACGAGCTTGGCTGGGCCCACAGCGTGGAGACATTCAACGATGACGGCGTGCTCGTCGGCGGTCTCTACGGTGTACGAATCGGCAAGTTCTTCGCCGGTGAGTCGATGTTCCACCTCGAGCGGGATGCCTCGAAGGTCGCTCTTATGGCTCTCGTCGACGTCATGCGTTCAGCCAAGATGCTGCTGCTTGATGCGCAGTGGCACACTCCGCACCTTGAGAGCCTCGGTGGAATCACGGTGCCGCGCGCCGAGTATCTTGCGCGGCTCGAGGTGGCGGTCGGCCAGCGCGGCTGAACCGTCCTTAGCCTTGAGCTCATGACCGACGCTCGCTCGGCACGCCGACGCGACGAGCCGTGGTTGATGCGTACCTACTCGGGACACTCATCGGCCGAAGCGTCGAACCATCTGTACCGCACGAACCTCGCCAAGGGTCAGACCGGTCTGTCGGTCGCGTTCGACTTGCCGACCCAGACGGGTTACGACCCCGACCATGTGCTTGCACGCGGCGAAGTGGGAAAGGTCGGGGTACCCGTCGTGCACCTCGGCCACATGCGCGCGCTCATGCGCGACATTCCTCCAGCAACCATGAACACCTCGATGACGATCAACGCCACTGCTGCATGGCTGCTCGCACTGTACGTTGCCAACGCAGAAGAACAAGGTGTGCGCAGCAGCGAATTGCGAGGCACCACGCAGAATGACGTGCTGAAGGAATACCTGTCTCGAGGCACGTTCATTTTCCCGCCGCTGCCGTCACGGCGAATCATCGTCGACATGATCGCCTGGACGAATCGCCACGCACCGAGGTGGAACCCGATGAACGTGTGCTCCTACCACCTACAAGAGGTCGGGGCCACTCCGGTGCAAGAAGTCTCGTTCGCGCTCGCCAACGCCATCGACGTGCTCGACTCGGTGCGCCAGAGCGGACAGGTTTCGTCCGACGACTTCCCCGGGGTGTTCGGTGCGATGTCGTTCTTCGTCAACGCGGGCATCCGCTTCGTCGAAGAAACGTGCAAGTTGCGGGCCATGAGCGAACTGTGGGAGTGGATCGGTAGGGAGCGATACGGCATCTCCGACGAGAAGGCGCTGCGGTTCCGCTACGGCGTGCAGGTGAACTCGCTCGGTCTCACCGAGGCACAACCTGAGAACAACGTGCAGCGCATCATGCTGGAAATGCTCGCAGTGACGCTCTCCAAGCGGGCTCGAGCCCGCAGTGTTCAGCTGCCGGCATGGAACGAGGCACTCGGGCTGCCGCGACCGTGGGATCAGCAGTGGTCTCTGCGCATGCAACAGGTGTTGGCGTTTGAAACCGACCTGCTCGAATACGACGACATTCTCGACGGCTCCCGGGTGGTGGAGAAACTCACTGCCGAGATTCGCGACGCTGCGAAATCCGAACTCGACGACATCGTTGCGCGCGGCGGAGCGTACGCATCAGTCGACGAGATGAAGCGCCGGCTCGTTGCGTCGATGGCCGAGCGCACGCGACGCATCGCGAGCGGCGACCAGGTGGTCGTCGGTGTCAACGCGTTCACCGAGACAGCGGAGTCCCCACTCGGCGGTGACGACAACATCCTGCGAGTCGACCCAGCTGTCGAGTCGGCGCACGTCACAGACGTGCAGCAGTGGCGAAGTGGCCGTGATTCTGCTGCCGTCGCAGCCGCACTAATAGACCTGCGTAACGCAGCGACGAGCGATCGCAACATCATGGAACCTTCCATTGCACTGGCGAAAGCAGGCGGAACCACTGGCGAGTGGGCGTCAACGTTGCGGGAGGTCTTCGGTGAATACCGCGCGCCGACGGGCGTTGGCGGAGTCACGGCCCCGCGTAGCGAAGACCTGGCGGCAGTCGCCCGACGCTCGAGTGCGCTCCGCGGCGGACCGCCGCGCATGCTCGTTGCCAAACCCGGTCTGGACGGACACTCCAGCGGTGCCGAGCAAATTGCCATCGCCGCACGCGATGCCGGAATGGAAGTCGTCTACGGCGGCATCCGCCTCACGCCGCGAGAGATCGCCGAGTCGGCGCGCGACGAAGACCCCGACGTGATCGGATTGTCGATTCTCTCGGGATCGCACCAGTCGCTCATCCCCGACGTGTTGCGCGAACTTCGCAGTGTGGGTGTCACTGCGCCGGTGGTGGTCGGTGGCATCATCCCCGACGCAGACCGGCCGACTCTGATGGCCGCAGGTGTCGCGGCCGTGTACACACCAAAGGACTATTCGATCTCCAAGATCATGAACGACATCGTCGACATCGTCGAACAGCGTCGCCAGTCGGCACCGTAACGCGAACGTCTACGGAAGCATCGTTGTCGAAGGTGCCACCGGCACGAAACCAGTCGCCGGAGGCATGACGAGTTCGTCGCCCGCCTCGACTCGATCGGGGTTCGAAATGCCGTTCAAGTCCATGAGCGCCTGCATGTTCACTTGGAAACTCTGAGCGATGCCGAACAACGTGTCGCCGCGCTGCACCACATAGGTGATGGGCGGCTGGTAGATCGTGGTGGTCGTGGTGGTCGTTGTCGTGGCGACGGTGGTTGGCACCGCCTCGGCACCGGAGTCGTTTCGCTGGGCGAAGAACAAGGCGAGTGCACCGCTCACGACAGTGACCGCGAGTAGCGACCACTGAAGGCGGCCGCGCAAAAACATCGTCGTCATGCTAGGTGCGCAAGCCGAATCCGGTTGTATCTCGCAACCACGATGCACGGAACGTTGACTGCAACTGCAAAACCCAGCGTGACCAAGATCAACCACCCTCGTGTCCACGCGAGCGTCAGCAAGACCACGGGCATGTAGACGAGATGCACACGTTCGGCCCGCAACGATTCCGCAGAAAATCGCGCCAGCCCGCCCTCGCGTCGATCGGGTAGACGTCGCTTGCTGATGCCGCCGAACCATGTGCCCGCCTCGGGCAGTGCGTCCTTCCAGTTGTGAACGCGAAGCAACCGCTCGTACCACTCACGGCGTTCCCAACTCCTCAAGCGAGTGACAGGCCCCGGACTCGCAATGTGTTGCCAGGGTCGCGTGGCGAACCTCCAACCGATGAGAGCTCCGCTCAATGCCCAGAACACCAGGTTGACAGCGAGTAGTTCAATCTCGGTCACTGCAGCACTCCCCGACTCGTGCGAAGCCTGGCACCAACGACAGTCTGCGTCGCTCTCAGCGACGAGCGTCCATGAACATGCCGCGAAGTGCCTGGTAGTTCTCGATGCAGTGGCCGGCGCCGAGCACCACGGCTTCGAGCGGCTGCGAAGACATGAGGACGGGAACCTTCGTTTCCATCTGCAACCGCTCCGGGAGGCCACGCAACAATGCACCGCCGCCCACCAGGTAAATGCCGCGAGTGAGCAAGTCTTGCGCCAGTTCAGGCGGCGTCACAGCGAGACACTCCTTCACCGAGTCGATCATCCGAGTGACGACTTCGTCGAGTGCTTCGCGAATCTCCGACGCAGTGAGCACGACCGTCTTCGGCAAGCCGGTCACGAGGTCGCGACCTTTGACCTCGGCGTCGCGGTCGGCTGACGAGGGTTGGGCACTGCCGATCTGAATCTTGATCTCTTCTGCCGTGCGCTCACCGATGGCAAGACCGTGCTCCTTGCGTACCCATCCTTGGATTGCTTCGTCCATGCTGAAGCCGCCGACTCGCTCGGCGCGCAACGTGACGATGCCACCAAGGCTGATGACCGCAGTCTCTGTAGTGCCACCGCCGATGTCGACGACCATGTTGCCGACAGGCTCTTCGATCGGAAGGTCGGCTCCGATAGCGGCGGCCATCGGCTGTTCAAGCAACTGCGCATCGGCGGCACCGGCGCGACGCGTGGCTTCGGTGACCGCCCGGCGCTCCACCTCGGTGATTGCCGAAGGCACGCAGATGAGCACTTTGGGTGCCGAAGGCACGCAGATGAGCACTTTGGGTCGGGCGAACCGTGACACTCCAGCGCGCTTCAGGAGCAGACGAATCATCTGCTCGGTGGTCTCGAAGTCGGTGATTGCACCGCCTCGCAACGGGCGAACCGCCACGATGAAGCTCGGTGTACGACCGATCATGTCCCACGCCTCGTGCCCGGTTGCGAGCACTTCGTTGGTGCGACGGTTCTTGGCGATCACTGTCGGCTCGTTCATGATGATGCCTTCACCCTGCTTGTACACCAGGGTGTTGGCGGTGCCGAGGTCGATGGCGAGGTCGCGTGCCACGGTTACCTTCCCGCTTCGCGCTGTTCTCGAGCGATGCGAATCTGCTCGCGCAAGTGCCCGCGCGAGTCGTCGGAGAGCGCATCAAGGTGGCGGCGGAACTGTGCTGCGCCGTCAACCGGTCGCGAGCGCCGCGAATCGGTCGCCACCAAATACGCAAGCGCTGCTGCCGCAGAGATGGAGATTGCGGCGAAGAAGAGGCTGGTGACGGAAGTTGCTGCGAGCATCATGCTGAACCCACTGCGTCTGCAACTCGTCGAGGCGAGATCGGTGCGACGGAGTTCGTGCCCCAGTCACTTCCTGTCTCCCACGTTTCTTTCTTCCAGATCGGCACGCTCTGCTTCAGGGCGTCAATGCAGAAGCGGGCCGCATCGAACGCCTCTGGCCGGTGCGGCGCGGACACGACGACCACGACCGAAGACTCCGTCAGTTGCAGCTCACCAAGTCGGTGTACGACAGCGATGCGACCTGCGGTAACAAATCGACGACGGGCCTCGGCGACCACTTCGTGCATCTTCTGTACTGCAACTTCTCGGTATGCCTCGTAGGTGAGCGCAGTGACACCGCTGCGGCCTTCTGCATGGTCGCGCACGATGCCGGAGAACAGCACCACCGCTCCGCACTCGGGAGTCAACGCCCATTCGTACAACTCACCGATATTGAGCGGTGAGTCATTCAGCTCGACTCGGTCGGCCTTCATCGCGATTCAGCGTACTTGCGAACACTCATAGCCTTGGGCTGCGTGGCAGACGACGAGACGCCGAACCCGTTCAACAATCCGTTGTTCGCCCAGTTCCAACGCGCGATGTCTTCGCAAGGCCCGTTGCAATGGGACGTCGCGCGACAATCAGCCCTGATGTCGGCCACACAAGGCGTCGCTGAACACAACGTCGATCCTTCGCGACGTATCGCTGTGGAAGGCCTGGCGCGCATCGTGAGCATGAGGGTTTCGGAGTCTCTTTCTCGCGACGCAGTCGACGCTTCGCGGGTCGAAGTGGTGAACAGGGCTACATGGGTGCAGCAGACGCTCGAAGCATGGAGGCCCTACTTCGACTCACTGGCAAAGGCCCTGAGCGGTGATGCCGGTGAGCCAAAACCCGACGACACTGAGACACAAGACCCGATGCTCGCGATGCTCGGCAACGTGAGCAAAATGATCGCACCGTCGATGCTCGGCATGTCGGTGGGCAACCTCGTTGGTCGGCTCGCCGTGCATGCGTTCGGCCAATACGACCTACCGCTTCCACGAGAGCCGCACGGACGGCTGCTCGTCGTGGTATCGAACGTCGATGCATTCGCCGACGAGTGGTCGATTCCGCGCGACGACATGGCGATCTACGCGCTCACGCACGAACTCGTCAGCTACTCGATGTTCGCGTCGGCACCACTGTGTAACGCAGTGAGCGCCCTAATCCGTGACTTCGCCGGAGGCTTTCGTGCCGACCCGGGTTCAATTTCAGAGAGCATCTCTCGCCTCGACGTGTCGTCGGGCGACCCGATGAAGATGCTCGACTCGCTTCTGTCAGACCCGACGCTGCTGCTCGGAGCAAGTCGCTCGGGCGCGCAAGACCGTGTGGCGCCCGTCCTCGATGCTGCGGTTGCCGCGCTCGTCGGTTTCGTCGATCACCACGTCGACCAGGTGACTGCTCGAATCCTCGGCGACGCCGCGCGCATCGCTGAGGCAGTACGCCGTCGCCGCGTGGCCCAGTCGTCTGACCGCGTCTTCGTCGAGCGACTGCTCGGCATCGACATCACGACGGAACGAGTCGCCTCAGCCCAACGTTTCGTGCAGGGTGTCGTCGAGCGGGCTGGCGACCTTGGTCTCTCCCAACTGTTGGATCGCGATGGAGCACTTCCGACCCCGGCAGAACTTGCCGCGCCGGGGCTATGGCTAGCGCGACTGGAGACGATGTCGTAACACCCGTCTGGAGACCGTGTCGTAAGACCGTCTCGCAGGTAGGTCCTCCGTTGCGACAGTGGCCCATGTGGCAAACGTGCGAGTGTTTGTCTGGCGGGCGACGATCAGACGCGTTGGAAACTCACCAAGCGCGTTGGGGCTCGGTCAGGCGCGTTCGAATTTGTAACCGAGACCGCGAATGGTGAGGATCGCGACTGGACTGCCTGGGTCAACTTCTACTTTTGACCTGAGGCGCTTGATGTGCACGTCCAGCGTCTTGGTGTCGCCGTAGTAGTCGCTGCCCCACACTCGATCGATGAGCGTGTCGCGGGTCATTACACGCCCCGCATTGGCCATGAGCACATAGAGGAGCTCGAATTCTTTGAGCGGCAACTTGGTCAACTTGCCGCGCACCGTCACGATGTGCTGGTCCGGATCAATCGAGATGTCACCGACGGTGACACCAGACGAAGAGCCGAGTTCTCCATCTGCTCCAACCGTGCTTCGGCGGAGCGCAGCCCTCACGCGCGCGACGAGCTCACGAATTCGGTACGGCTTCACGATGTAGTCGTCAGCACCGACTTCCAGCCCGACGACGGTGTCAATCTCCGTACCTTTCGCTGACACCATGATGATCGGCACCTGGCTCTTCTTGCGAATCTCGCGGCAGACGTCGGTGCCCGATACTTTCGGCAGCATCACGTCAAGTAGCACGATGTCGGGGTCGACCTTGTCGAAGTTGCTCAGCGCTTCAGCACCATCACGGGCAACCTCGACGCCGAAGCCTTCGCGCTGCAAGCCGACGACGAGCGCATCGATGAACGCTTCCTCGTCTTCGACAACCAACACGGTCTGCTGTACTTGTCCGCTCATACCGAGACGTCAGTTTCGTTCGACGTTGCAACAGATCTATTCGTGTCGACTTT
>RFOJ01000001.1 GCA_009926705.1 Acidimicrobiia bacterium | reverse complement strand
TGTGCGATGGCGGCAAAGAGGAACCATTCGAACCCTCGCTGCACGCGCTGGTCGGCGCCTTTGCGCCACAGTCTGAAACCAAGCCACAACGACGCCATGACCACGAGCCAGACGGCCACTCCGTGTACGCGAACGACCGAGGTGATCATGAAGTCGAATCGCGGCGCGGTCTCGTCGCCCGCATGAGGACCAGTGCCCGTCACCACAGTGCCGGTGATGATGGCAGCGAGGGTGAGCACGACAACGGGGCCACCGCGCAGTTGCCACCACGTGAGATCGGTGGTTCGCTGTCTGCCCGAGCTGCGGGCCCCAGCCTCGGCAGCCAGCTCGCGCGCTTCGCGTTGGCCTTCGGACGACACCGCATCGACGAGTAGGTATGCACCGACCATGAGTGCGACGGAAAGTAAGAAGTGTCCCATGTTGCTGAGCGGGTGCAGGCCAGTCAGCACGACGATGCCGCCGAGCACCACTTGCGCCAGTACACCAGCCACGAGCCAGAGCGCCAGCCGCACGAGCCGAGGTTGACGAGGCCGCACGAAGAGCGCAGCCAACACGGCAGCGATGACACTTGCGGCGACCACTCCCGTGAAGAGGCGGTTCAATTGCTCGATGGCGGCATGGGGCGTCGAGACGTCGACGAACTGCTCCTCATTGCAGGCAGGCCAGTCGATGCAGCCGAGCCCGGAGCCGGTGAGGCGCACCAACGAGCCCGTCACGATGATGACGTAGAGCGAGACGAAAGCGACCCAGACGATGACGCGGTACCGCCGAAGTGAGAGCCTGCGAGCCGAGCGTCGTCCGCCGTCGACGTGTGCCGAGTCGGTCGTCGTCACGTTCACGGCATCACGCTAGGCAGCGGCAGAACTATTGTCTCGTCGTGAAAAAGTACGCGGTTGAGGCCCGGCGGGTTGAGATCCTTGAAGCCACTTGCGAAGTGGTCATCGAACGCGGTTTCGCCGGCACGCGTGTGGCGGATGTCGCCAAACGTCTTGGGGTGTCCAACAGCCTCATCCACTACCACTTCGACAGCAAAGAAGCGTTGCTGGCGGCCGCGTTCGAGTACTACGCGAGAAAAGATCTCGCCGAGATGGAACGCGACATCGAGCTCGGCCAGTCAGCAACCGCACAACTGTGGCGCCTCATCGAGAGCTACGTGCCGGAGGGTAGCGACGACGTCGAGTGGATGCTCTGGATCGACGCATGGGGCGAGGCATTGCGCAATCCCCTTATGAAGAGCATCAGTCAGCAGCTCGACGAGCAGTCGATTGGCTTTCTCGAACGAGTGTTGCGCCGCGGGAACGAAACGGGTGAGTTCCACTGCGAACAGCCGCGCATCTCGGCCATGCGACTCACGGCGCTGATTGATGGTCTTGCCGTGCAGTTCGCGGCGCACGAAGGCGTGGTGAAGCGCAAAGAATTGATGCGCACCCTGCGTGCGTCGGCAGCATTCGAAACAGGCTTGTCGCCCGACGACATTCGCGATGGTCGACGGTCGGTAAAACCCGCCGTGCGTGCGGCTACTGGTGCTTCCACGGCATCAACTGCGGTTCCCGCCGGCGACGCACCAACCGCCATCACCGACGCAGCGTTGCGCCATGTGATTGCCGCAGTTGCCGACGCCCAGTTGCGCGGTGACCAAGTCACCTGGCTGGCGCAGTGGACGACAAACGCGCAGCTGCAGTTGCCCGACGGTTCGAGTGGGAAGGGTGCTGAAGAATTGACCGGATTGTTCGCCAAGCACTTCTCCCCGGATCGTTGGACACTCCAGAGCCCGGAAATCGTGGTGTTGCGGGTTGACGAGACCGCAGGCAGCGCCACTGGTCGAATCACCGTCACCGAGCGATTTCAGCGCCGGAACGGGTCATTGGGGTCACGAATAGCGGTCTTGCACGATCGCTATGAGCGCACCCAGGCAGGCTGGCTCATCGCCACCCGCCGTTACGAAGTGCTCGATTAGATCACGCTGAGTGTTCCTCGCCCCACGCTGGGCATATGTCCACCACGGAGAGCGGTCATACTAGCCGTTTTAGTGAGATTTTCCTTCAGTTCCTGGCTCCTGGGCCGATCCCTTCTGCGGATCTCACCAAGGAGTTTCAGCAATGGTTCTCACCGCAATCGCCACATCCATCGTTCTCAGCCTCGGCGCCCAGGCCACCAGCCAGGTGCCTGCCCCGACGGTGTCCGCAGCCACTGCCGCAGCGTCGGCCGGCTCAACCTCAAACGGCACCAGCGTGCTGCCGGTGCTCGGTGACTCGAGCGATGACGTCGTTCGTCTGCAACAGGCCATGGTCGCCCGCGGCTTCACCTTGAAGGGCGGTGTCGACGGCGAGTTCTCGACACGCACCCAGACGACCCTGCGCAACATGCAGAAGGCCGTCGGTCTTCGTGTCACCGGCATCGTGGACGAGCCCACAGCTCGCTTCCTTGGTCTCATCGTCGTGCAGCGCCTCACCCCGACCACGCTTCCCAAAGCTGGCGACCAGGGCGAAGCCGTGTGGAGCGTCCAGCAGGCACTCATCAATAACGGCGTCACGGTGAAGGGTGGTGCTGACGGTTCGTTTGGTCTTGCCACCACCGTCGCACTCGCCACCTTCCAGAGTCGCAAGGGTCTCCCAGTTACCAAGTCGCTCGATCACGCCACGGCGTTCGCGCTCGGTTTGGTCGACACCGCTCCTGCCCCAGTCGTAGTTCCGGCTGCCAAGCCCGCCGCTGCTAAGCCCGCGGCAGTGCCTGCAGCCCCAGTCGTGGTTGCGCAGCAGAACGCGCAGCCGGTGGTTGCTGCTCCTGTTGCTTCGGTCGTCGCACCGACCCAGCTCGACCCGAACGCGTTGCCTTCGCGTGGTCAGCGCAGCGACGCTGTTCGTCTCGTGCAGCAGACGCTCATCAACAACGGCGTCGAAGTGAAGGGTGGAGCTGACGGTGTGTTCGGCGTCGCGACGTCAATCGCGCTCGGCAACTTTCAGTCGAGCCGTGGCTTGAACCCGTCGCAGGCCCTCGACTTCCCCACTGCGCAGGCGCTCGGTCTCATCCCGTCGCTTGAGTCGCTCGGTATCCCCCAGATCAAGGTGTTCCCGGTGCAGGGACGCTGCTCGTTCACCAACACTTGGCAAGAGGCCCGCGGCAGCCGTCGCCACGAGGGTGTCGACATCATCGCCCCGAAGGGCAACCTCGTGTACGCAGTGGTCGACGGCACGATCACCAAGGTGTACCGCAACGCGTCGCTTACCGGCAACGGCGTGCGCCTCACCACTTCTGACGGCACGTACTTCTTCTTTGCCCACTTCGACACCATCGCCGAAGGCATCAACGAAGGAACGGTCGTGAAAGCCGGCCAAATCCTCGGCACCATCGGCGCCACCGGCAACACCGAGACGCCGCACCTGCACTTCGAAGTGCACCCACGCGGCGGTGCGGCCATCGACCCGACGCCAGTCGTCGCAGCAGTCAACGCCTGCCATATCACGGAGCCGCGCCCGCAGCCGTAGTGATGCGGCTCAGGTGGCCAAGACCTTCCGTTCGCGTGGCCACGTGAACGGCGAGGAGCGAACCGCGGGGCGGCGCGATGTGAGAACCACGTCGCCCCGCCGGTTCGCCGCGATGCGAGAACCACTTCGTCTAGCTGGTTCGCCGCGAAGCGGCGTTCAGTACGTGTGGTCGGCTGGTTCGAGGTGCGAGTTGTCAGCGAGACGCACCAGGCTGAACGTGTAGCCATCACCGAGCTTCAGGGCTTCCAGTCGGCTGATTGATGCGTGGCCGATGACGAAACGTTCCCACTCCCACGGAGTCGGTGCCAAGCCGAGCAGGTGACAGATGAACACGCTGTTCGTGCCAGCGTGGGCGACGAACGCAAGTTTGTCGCCCGGTTCTTCGATGTGCCAGACCGGAAGTTCATGCTCGATGCGATAGATGCCGCGCTCGGCGAGAAACTCGTTAGCCCCGCGGTGAATGCGCTTGGTGAACTCGCTGACCGGTTCGCCACCTTCGAGTCCGCGCCATCGTTCAAGTGCGGGTCGTCGCTTTTCTTCTCGGTAGGCAGCCTCGGCTTTTTCGGCCGGGTTGCCCTGCCAGATGGGGCTGCGGATCTCTTCAAGCCACGGCTCGATCACTTCGCCGCGACGTTGCGCATCGAGAATCGGCGCTGCAGTTTGACGTGCGCGCAGTAGTGGCGACACGTAGACATGGTCGAAGTGCTCGGCTTCGAGTCGGTCAGCCAAGCGTCGGGCTTGTCGGTGGCCGCGCGAGGTGAGCGGCGGATTGTCTTGACTGAAGCCGTCACGCACCCACTCGGGTTCAGCGTGACGGATGAGAGTCAATTGCACGCGATGATGCTACTCAGAGGGTGTCGTCGTCGGAGGTGTCGCGACCGCGCATGTGTTGAAAATCTCAACGATGACAGCAAAGTAAGCGGCGTCATCCAGTTCTGCATCGCGTGCAGCTTGCGAACCTGCCAATGCGCGCGCCACGCACAAAGCTTCTTGCGCGGTGAGTGCCACACCGTACGACTCTCCTACCGTGAAGCCGATTGCCGTGAGTTCGCCGTCATCAACCGTGTCTGATTCGGCGGCATCGAGACTCGCTTCGTCACCGCTCTCTGGCAGCGGAAGCGTCGTGCCCGTGATCGCAAAGAGCGGGTTGCTCTCGCCGAGAGCAATCTTGCACTGCTCGTCGAAGAATTGTGATACCTCGTCAACCGACTCCGCGACGGAGGTCTCGGCGAACGCTGCGCGGGCCGCAGAAACAGCTGGATCAGTATCTGCCGTCTGCGGGTTCCAAGCCACTTCGTCGAGGGCGACCACCAGTTGCCCGTAGGCGGCGATCAACACACCAAGTGGGTCGCGCAGGCTGCTCGGCGAGACCTCGCGCAGCAGCAACAACTGGTCAATCACTTGTGTGACTGACTCTTCGAGTTCGATCGTGGTGGTGCGATCAAGCTCCGCGACAGCACGTTCGGCACGCTCACGTGCGCTGGAAAAGATCGGTCCGCGTGCACAGGCCTCGCCAGCCGACTCCGATGCGCACGCGCCGACGAGCAGCGTCGAAGCGGCAATGCAGCCTGCGACGAACGACCTCACAGTCTCATGCTTTCGTTGCTGTCAGCCAGGCGTCGTACATCCGTTTGTATTCTCCCCCATTGGCCATCAGGGTCTCATGCGACCCATCTTCCACGACTTGCCCGTCAGCGAGCACCACCACACGGTCAGCCCGCGCGGCTGTCGACAAACGGTGAGCGATAGAAATCGTCGTGCGGCCCGCAGAGAGCTTGCGTAGGGCCCTCGCCAGACGTACTTCGTTGAGCGCGTCAACCGACGACGTCGCCTCGTCGAGGATCAGCACGTCGGGGTTCACGAGCGATGCGCGCAAGAGGGCGACCATCTGCCGCTCGCCCGCCGCAAGTGATTGTCCCCGCTGCCCCACCTTGGTGTTCAGGCCTTCGGGAAGGCTGCTGATCCAGTCATCCAGCTCGAGCGATCTCACCGCATTCGCAAGTTCTGCGTCGGTGGCGTCCGGCTTGGCAAAGCGCAGGTTGTAGGCGATGGTGTCGGCGAACAAGAAGGGCTCCTGCGGCACGACCGTGAGTCGCTTACGCAAGTCGTCGTTGGCCACATGCTTCAGATTCACTGCGCCGATGGTGATGCGACCTTTGGTCGGGTCGGCGAGTCGCGCCACGAGGCGCGCGATGGTCGTCTTGCCGGCACCTGATTCGCCGACGAGCGCCACGTGCTGCCCTGGCGGGATCGTGAGTGTGAGCGCGGTGAGCACGTTCGCTGCGGGTTCATCGTCGCGAGGTGCGTACGCGAACGTCACTTCGTGCAGCGCGACGCCGAGACGCCCGGCCGGAAGCGGCACGGGGTTCGTCGCGGGCGGCGGGCCGATGGGAGTGTCGAGGATGCTCAGTACGCGTCGCAGACCAGCGACGGCGGTTTGAGTCTGATCAATCACCTCGGTGAATTCCGCGATGGGCTCTAAGAAGCGATACGTGAGGAACATGAAGCCGACGAGCGAGCCGGCAGTAAGACCCGCCGCTTCCCCACGCCACACACCGATGCCGACGACGGCGACCACGGTGAACACGCTGAACACTTCGCCCGAGGGGAAGAGCAAGGCGCCGAGAAATCCGGCACGAATCGACGCCTTGGCGCGACGCTTTGTACTCGCCTGCACGCGTTCGAGCGCGGGCTCGATGGCGTCGTAGGCCTGCAGCGTCTCGACTCCGGCGACTGTTTCGCTTACCGATGAGAGCATCGTCGCGTTGCCCTCTCGAACTCGGTCGTAGGCGCGCACAAGGCGACGCTGCACCAAGCGCAGCACGATAATGAGCGGCGCGACCACCATGAACGCCACCACGGCAAGCACCCAGTCGTAGGCGATCATCACACAAGCGACCACGAACATGAGCGAGAGGTCGAGCATCCATGCGAGACCGCCCCAGGCAAAGAACATCGTCAGCGTCTCGATGTCGCTTGTAACCCTGGCTACGAGCGCACCTCGACGCTCTTCGTTCTGGTCAGCGAGGCTCAGGCGATGGATGTGGTCAAAGAGTCGTACGCGAAGCCCGTAGAGACCCTCCTCTGCCGACGTGCCGAGTCGGTAGACGGCAGTGCGCTGGCACCAGGCCGCGAACAGCACCACGACGGCGCAGACGGCGCAGAGCCTGACGATGAAGTCGAGTCGCGGTTCCGTCGACGAAGCCTTTGTCGATCGCCTGTTGGATGGCGATTGGAATCGTCACTCGTCCAGCCGCCCCAAGCAGGGCGAGTACAAACGTGACGGCAAGGCCCTTGCCGAGCGCCGGAGCCTCCGCCATGCCTTGGCGAATGGTGTCGACAGCGCCTCGTCGGCGCACTTCTTGTGTGACGTCGTCGGTGAGCATCAGCGGCTTCCTGCTTGGGGTGCCTGGCGATCGTGTTCGAACGCAGAGATGAGCGTTCGATAGTCAGCATTGTCGCGCAACAAGCGATCATGCGGGCCTGCGGCGGCAATGGCGCCGTCAATCATGAACACGACTTCGTCGGCGAGTGCGATGGTCGACGGTCGCGAGGCGACCACGAGCGTGGTGATCTCGTTGCCAATCGAGCGAAGGTTGTTGAGCACCGCAGCTTCCGTCGCCGGGTCGAGTGCCGAGGTCGTGTCGTCGAGCAGCAATAACTCACTTCCGACGGCGAGAGCCCGGGCCAGAGCGAGACGCTGACGTTGTCCGCCACTCAGGCTCACTCCTCGTTCGCCGAGCTCGGTGTCGAGCCCGATGCCGAGTTCGTTCACGAAACCGTCAGCGCTCGCAGTTCGCAACGCATCGGCGATACGTGATTCGGAGACGTCTGCTCCGAGAGTCAGGTTGTAGCGCAGGCTCTCTGCGAACAAGAACGCCTCCTGAAACACCAATCCCACTCGTTTGGTGCCGAGGCTCACCGTGCCGCTTCGCGCGGCAATCAGGCCGGCGATGAGATGCAGAAGCGTGGTTTTGCCAGAGCCCGTTGACCCGACGATTGCAACGGTGCGACCACGTGGAACCGTTAAGGAAATGTCGCGCAATGCGAGCACATCGTCGACATGCGAAGCCCGCACGTCGCGCAATTCCACCATCGCATCGTTGGAGAGGCGAATGTGTTCACGCGGTGATGGAATCAGTGGCTCGTCGAGCACTTGTTTGACTCGAGCCCAACCGCTCGCAGAGTGCGGAAGTTCGGAGAACAGGTAGCTGACGATTCGTAGCGGCAATGACACGAGGGTAAAGAGAAAGACGAACGCAGAGAGTTCTCCGACTGTCATCGCGCCGTCTCGCACGCGGGTGGCGCCGAAAGCGATAATTGCAACATTGACGAGTGACGGTGCCGCGTCGATGACTGACTCGAAGGTCGATCGAAGTGTGATGGCGTTGGTGCGCGCTTTGCGCAGGCGACGCGAGATGACCGCAAGTCGCTCCGTCTCGCGTTCTTCTGCACCGAACGCTTTTACGACGAGCACACCGTCGAAGCTCTCGTGGGCGGCTTCGCTGAGGGCGCCCAGTTCGTCTTGGGCGACTTGGTAGTGGTAGTCGACCCGCCGTTGGTAGAGGATGTTCGTCGCCAGCATCATCGGAAACACGAGGAAGGCAAACAGTCCAAGCCACACGTCGGTGAGCACCAACCACACCCCGGATACTGCGAGCAGCACCACGACCGACGAAGCAAACGGCATTGGGCCAAGAATCGCTGCAGCCGCATCGGTGTCGACGCCAGCCCGCGCAGCAATGTCGCCGGTCATCCGCGAGCGATGCCATGACGGTGGCTGTCGCATCAGATGGCTCAGTGCATTGTCAGCAATCGTCTTGGCGGTCGACGAATTCGCCTTGCCGGCGTACGTGCGCCGCACGACGACGCCTGCCGCACGTACCAGACCGATGGCGACGACAATGAGCGACACCGAGGCCCAGGTATCGAAGCCGACGTTGCCGACCTCGAAACTCGGCAAGATCACGTCGTCGATCAGCATTTTCACGCCGAACGACGAGAGCACCGTTGCTACGGCGAACACCGCCGCGCCACTAACGGCGATCAAGAAGTAGCCAGTGTGAAAACTGACCATCGCCAGCATCAAGCTCTTTGCGCGAATAAAGCGATTCGTCGGCGCGTCAGTAGGTAGCGTCTCGGAAATCATGCGGCGTGCGGGAACTCTCATTCTGTCAGTTGTGTGCGCAGCAATCGCGGCAATGTGGGTGTACGCCCTCTTCTTTGCGTCAAAAGAAGCCGTCAACAAGATCGGCGACGAAGCGTGGACTCAGCGCGCAGACGCTCGATGTCTCGTTGCGAAGAACGAACGTCTCGCGCTTGCGGACTACCGATTGATTGACGAGGCAGGTCCTCAAGCGCTGGCTGGTCGTGCCGAGCTCGTCGACCGCGCCACTGACACCATCGAGCGAATGCTGCAAGACATCCGCGAGACGCCGCCAAACGACGAAAAGGGTCAGGCGTTGATTCCGTTATGGATTGCCGACTACGACACGTATGTGGCCGATCGTCGGGCCTATGCCGAGCGCTTGCGCGCTGGAGACAATTCACCGTTCTCGGAGACGACGACGGAAGGTCTGCCGCTCAGCGAGAAGATTGCCACTTTCGCCGGTGACAACCGAATGAAGAACTGCGCTCCGCCGATCGATTTGTCGGTCTGACGTTCAGTTGCGCTGACGCCCGAATTCTTCAGCCGGTCTCCAGCCGCTTGCTGGGTCGTGTTGCTTGATGACTCGCGCGGGTGCGCCAACGGCGACGCAGTAGTCCGGCAATTCGCCTGTCACCACCGAGTTCGCTCCGACAGCCACGTGCTTGCCGATGCGTGCACCTGGCAGCACCACAGTTCCGGCACCGAGCCATGAGCCGTCACCGATCACCACGGGTCGCTCGGGTTGGGTTTGTTGTGAAATCGGGCGACTGATGTCTTCGTATCCGTGATTTTGGTCGGTGATGTACACGTGGTGCCCCGTCCACACGTCGTTGCCGATGTCGATGGCGAGATGACCGACGATGCCGCTCCCCCTTCCGATGAGGCAACGGTCGCCGATGCGAACCACCGGCGACGTCAGGCATTCCTGTCCGGGCATCATGCCGGCTGACAGGGCGATGTATGGCCCGAGCATCGTGTCGCGACCGATTTCGATGTAGTGCTCGTTGTAAACGGTCACCCACGGAAACGCGATCAGCGACCCCGGACCAAACGACTTGAACATGCGACCACGGCGTGTGTCGGCAGTGATCGCTGCCGAGAACTGCCACTCTTCGAATCGGTCGCGAACGACCTCGGCGACCATTCTTTGTAGAGCTCTCCGCAACACGCCAACACGGTAGTGCTCGGTACGCTCGGGGCATGTCCGCCGATCGCGTCACTGCCCACCGAAACATCGTGTATGCGACTGCTCGTCGCTTCGCTCCACCGAATCGAGTGGCTGAACACGTCGTACGCGCTACCCCTGTGCAGTGCCCGCAAGTGCCAGGACTGCTCGAGACGGCGATGGGCACCGGATCACTGGAGATGGTCGAAGACTGTCTCACCCTCAACGTCTTCACACCGACCAACGCTTCCGACGACAATTCGTCTTCAAGTCAGGCGTCGTTACCAGTTCTCGTTTGGATACACGGCGGTGCATTTACCAACGGCACCGCGAATGCGGCGTGGTACGACGGCACGAACCTCGCCGTGCGCGGTTGCGTAGTGGTCGCCATCAATTACCGACTGGGCTCGTTCGGCTTCACGGGTCGCAGCGACCACGGGTTACTCGACCAGATAACGGCGCTCGAGTGGGTTCGCGACAACATCGCACGTTTCGGGGGCGATGCGAACAACGTGACCATCTTCGGTGAGTCGGCAGGTGGATGCAGCGTGCTCGCACTGATGGCGGCTCCGCAAGCTGCGACGCTGTTCCATCGCGCATGGGCCATGAGCCCGTCGATCGGCCAAATGCGAACGGTCGAGCGCGCCGAACAGTCGCAGAAGTTGCTGCTACAAGAACTAGGTGCCGCGTCAATCGAAGATGCGCGTGACGCCGGAGTCGACGACATGGTGGCGGCACAGGGCCGCACGTTGCGTGACCCGAAAGACATCGTCACCATGTTCAGCCCCACGATCGGTGGCGACGTCTTGCCGCTCGATGCCCATCAGCGCGTGCATCGTGACAAGCGCCCGCTGGTCATCGGTACGTTGCGCGATGAGAGTCGGCTGTGGGTGGCGCTGAACCCCGCGGCAGCGAACCTCACCGAAGATGACGCCCGCGTTCACTTCGCAGAGCGGTTCGGTGCCGACGCCGATCGCGCGTGGAAGTCGTACAGCGAATTACGACCAGGGTCGAGCCCGGCCCAAATGCTGGCAGCGTTACAGAGCGACGAATCGTTCCGTGCTCCGGCGTGGCGCGTCATCGACGGACGTGATCGAGCAGGTTCTCCTACGTGGTCGTATTTCTTCACGTGGCCGACACCGGTGTTTGGGGGCGTGCTCGGCGCTTGCCACGGTCTCGACATTCCGTTTGTCTTCGACAACGTCACGGTTCCCGGGGTTGACATGTTCATCGGGCAATCGGCAGCGCATCGGCCAATTGCTGACGCGCTCGCTGGTGCACTCCTTTCCTTCGCGCGCACCGGCGAGGCGCCTTGGCAGGCAACCGAGAGCAAACGCACTGCATGGCAGATTGACGAGCGCACCGACGTGCTGGTTGATCCTGAACGCGCGCTCTACGACTTGTGGAACCGTTGACGCAGCAAACGAGCGCCACGTCACGCATCTCGGCGGCCGCCCTGCGGCCGGTCTGGCACGAAGCAGTAGCACCGGAGTGGTCCGTCGAGCGCGCCCCGACGAAGGCTGAAGTCGACGTTGCAATCGTGGGCGGCGGGTTCAGCGGATTGTGGACCGCTTACTACTTCTCTCTGGCTCGACCGGATCTTTCGATCGCAGTCCTCGAATCGAACCGAGTCGGTTTCGGAGCGAGCGGACGCAACGGAGGTTGGTGCAGCGGCATGTTCGCCCTCTCGCCGGCCGACCTCGCCGCGCAATTCGGCCGGGACAACGCCTTGCTCGCCTATCGCGAGAGTTTTGCGACGCTTGACGAGATCGAAGCAGTGCTTCAGCGAGAAGGCATCGATTGCGCCTGGCATCGCGGTGGTTCCCTGACCTCCGCGACGATTCCGCTGCAGCGCAACCGACTGCAGCGTGATGTGCGAGCACAGCAGGAGGTGGGCATCAGCGAGAGCGACCTGCGCTGGATCGAGCCTGATGCGGTACGAGACGAAGTTCGTCTCGCCGACACCTACGGTGCGATCTATACGCCGCATTGCGCCACCGTGAACCCCTATTCACTCGTCGTGGGGCTCGCTCGCGCAGTGCGGCGTCGCGGCGTTCGCCTGTGGGAAGAATCGCCAGTGGTGCAGGTGGTCGACGGTGTGGTGAAGCATGCGGCGAATGCGCACACGTCAAATGCATCGAAGTCGAGCGGCACGATTCAAGCCAGGCTCGTGGTGCAGGCGACGGAGGGTTACTCCCCTGCTCTCCGCCAGACGCGTCGCACGATGATTCCGTTGTATTCGCTGATGGTCGCTACGGAACCGCTCCCGAAGGCGGTGCTCGACGAGCTTCACTGGTCGAAGCGCGCCACCTTCACCGACGGTGGTCGGATGATCATCTATGCGCAGCTGACGCGCGACGGCAGAATTGCCATCGGCGGTCGAGGCGCGCCGTACCACTTTGCATCCCGCGTGCGACCGAGTTTCGACATCGACGACGACACGCACGTGCGTATCGTGAACGCAATTGCCCGGCACTTTCCGGTCGCTGCCGAAGCAAAGATCACGCATCGTTGGGGCGGTCCGCTGGGCGTGCCGCGCGACTGGGCCCCTTTCGTCTTCGTCGACCGTGCAGCCCAATACGCCCGTATCGGTGGTTACACAGGTGACGGAGTCGCCTGCACCAACCTTCTCGCCCGAACCGTGGTGGATGAATGGCTCGGTCGCGACTCCCAATTGCGACGACTCCCTTTCGTCGGTCACCTCAATCAGGATTGGGAGCCCGAACCGCTGCGCTTTCTCGGCGTGAACGCACTCATCAACTTCTCTGACTCGATCGACAAGTTCGAAGCCCGCACTGGCCGCAGCCCACGAGTGCGCACCAGGTTCCTCGAGAAGTTCCTCTGACGCGCTAGCCGAGCACTTCGCTCAGCGCCACTTGGCGCCCAAGATCAATGCTTCGGTGCGCGGCCTCGCCCATCGCCACGGACATGAAGCCGTCGTGCAAGGTGACGGCTGCGGGAGTGCCGTCACGGATCGCGCGCTGCATCGCAACGTGCTCACGCCACGATGACCCGTGGTGCGAGCCGTGCCGCTGTACTGCTTCGGGCACATCGGATGCCGTCACGGCTTCTTCACGAGTCTGGAACCAACCGTCTTTGCGTAAGCCGAGACGAACGACGCTCTCGGTTACCAACGCCTCAGCTTTGCCGAGGTCGCCAACGAGCGAAATCTCTTGTTCGTTACGCGTCGCCTCGGCAAACATGCACAAATCGAGCGACGCTCTCGCACCCCTTTTGAAGTCGACGATGACGAAGGCATTGTCAAGAATGTCGGGCTGTTCGCCGTCGTAACGCTCATCAAGATGGTTCACATCTTGCGCGCCCGATGCAAATACGCGCACCGGCTCGTCGGCGAGCACGAGACGCATCAGGTCGAAGAAATGGCAGCACTTCTCCACCAGGGTGCCTCCGGTGTTGCGTGAGAAACGGTTCCAGTCGCCCACCTTCACCAAGAACGGAAACCGGTGTTCGCGTATCGCGAGCATGCGCAGATTGCCCAGCACTCCACTTCGGGCATGCTCGAGCAGACGCATCGTCGGTGCCATGTACCGGTACTCGAGACCAGTCCACACCACGCGTCCGTCCCGGGCCGTTGTTTCTTCCAGCGTGATGAGCTCGCGACACTGCTGAGTGGTGATGCACAGCGGCTTTTCAATCAACAGGTGGGCACCGTGCTGCAAGAGCGGTGCCACAACATCACGGTGCGTATAGTTCGGCGTCGCCACCACTGCGACGTCGAAACCCCCTGCTGCCACCAACAAGTCAACGCTGTCGTACACCTGCGGTGCCGTCGGTGCACGACCGGTCGAGCCGAGGGCAGCGACCGCTGCGTCGATGCTCGGCGCATGCGGGTCGCACAGCGCCACGACCTCGGTGGCTGGGAGACTCTTCAGCGCGTGGATGTGTTCGACGCCCATCATGCCTGCGCCAACGATGGCGTATCGCAGTTGCATCAAGTCATCGGACATGATTCAAGGGTAGGTTCGTGCCAGTGACAGTCGACCGCTTTTACTTCCGCCAGTTGCTGTCTGGCCGAGACTTTGCTCGAGACGACCAGATGGCGCAGCAGATGGTGAACTTCGTCTATGCGATCGGTGACCGGCAGACCGGCGACTGTGTGCTCGTCGACCCGGCATACGACGTGGACTCGCTCATCGACACCATTGAAGCCGACGGCATGCGATTGACGGGCGTGCTTGCGACGCACTATCACCCTGATCACGTCGGCGGCTCAATGATGGGCATGCGCATTGAGGGAATCGAACGTCTCCTCGAACGGGCATCGGTACCCATCCATGCGCAGCGAGCCGAAGTGGAGTGGATCTCCAAGGTCACCGGAGTCGAAAAGCAGCAGATTGCCGCTCATGAACCTGGCGACATCGTCACGGTCGGAGACATCGCGATCACGCTCGTGCACACGCCAGGGCACACCCCCGGCAGCCAGTGTTTTCTCGTTGACGGAAGATTGGTCTCAGGTGACACCTTGTTCTTGGACGGCTGCGGCCGAACGGACCTGCCCGGCAGTGACCCCGAAGACATGTACGACAGCTTGCAGCGCCTGGCATCGCTCCCCGATGAGACGGTCATCTTCCCCGGTCACATGTACTCACACGAACCGTTTGCGCCGATGCAGCGTGTGCGCTCGAGCAACGCCGTGTTCAAGCCGAAGTCAAAAGAAGCGTGGCTTGGCTGGTTTGCGCGGTAGTCGCACTACTGGTGGCCAGAAGACCTGACTAGCCGAAGAACCCCGACCACGACACCGACACCGCGCTGAGCGCGAGCAGTCCGTACACCATGCGGTCGAAGCGCTTGCCGTGCACGCGAGGACGCGTGCGAATGCCGAGCCACTGTCCGGCTGCAATGAGCGGCAGTCCTCCAAGAGCGAGCAACACTGCTCCTTGTGTCGCTTCACCCGCAGCAAAGAATGCAACGAGACTGATCGCCCCTTGTAGGGCAAAGCTGAAACTGAGCGTCGCGCGGAATGTTTCTGGCGGCAAGCCGCGCAGTTGGGCTGCGAACACCAGTGGTGGTCCGTTGGTGGAAGTCGACGTCGCGAGCACGCCGGACGCGAGCCCTGCGACCACTTCAACGACAGGCCGCGGTCGTGTTGCTGATGTCGTTCGTATCAGCACCACGATGAGCACGATGATGACCGCACCGAGAGCTACCTTCAACACCGATTCATCGACTCTCACGAGCACGAGCAGGCCGAGCGGCATGCCAACCAGCGCGGGAAGGTTGAATCGTCGCGCAACCGTCCACTCCACGTCGCGCAATGAACGAGCCGACAAGACCACGACGTTGGCGAATGCGGCGATGCTCCCAGCAACTACGGCCTCAGGCAGAGGAATCGACAGTGCCATCAGCGGCACGGCGAACAGCGAGAATCCGAATCCGCCGATCGACTGCACGAATGCGGCCGCCGCGAAGACAGACAGGCACCAAATGATCTGGGGTGTGGTCATCGCTCAGGCGCCGACGAGCGCCGTGAGGGCGGCATCGAACTGCTCAGTGTGACGGTCGACGTCGGACTGATCGTGGAACGGCGAGAAGAGCGCCATGTTGTGAAACGGTGTGAGCAGCACGCCGCGGTTGATCGCCCACAAGTGCATGAATGCGTCAAGGTCGTGGTCGACGGCAGCGGCTGCGTCGGCACCGGTGCGCGGCGGTGGGCAGAACCAGTACTCGGCTCGCGACCCGAGTTGTTGGACGCTCCATGCCAAGTCGCGTCGCTCGTACGCGTCTTTCACGCCGGCGGTCCACGCTGTTGCGAGAGCCTTGGTACGCACGAACTGTTCGGGCAGCAGTGCGTGAGTGAGTGTCGCTCGCACAGCCGCCATCGAGAGTGCGTTACCGGCCAGTGTGCCGCCAACTCCTGACACATCGATGCCATCGCTCAATTGCAGTTGCTCGACCTTTTCTCCGACTTCGGCCGACATGCCGTAGGCCCCGACGGGGATTCCCCCGCCGATGGTCTTGCCAATGACGAACATGTCGGGTTCCAAACCCCACTCCTTCGTACATCCGCCCGGGCCGGCGCAGATCGTGTGCGTCTCGTCGATAATGAGCAACACGCCATGCTTGCGGGTGATTTCGCGAACGGCCGCCAGGTAGCCGGGCTCAGGAAGCACAATGCCAATGTTCGTGAGTGCAGGTTCGATGAGCATGCAGGCGACGTCACCGTGTGCAAGCGCGTGCTCGATGCCCTCAACGTCGTTGAACTGCACCACGCGGGTGGTCAACGCTGGGTTCACCTGCGGACCGATTGCGCCGCTGCGACTAATCGTCCGGTCACCGAGGGCAACGACGAGGGTCTCGTCGACGGTGCCGTGGTAGCACCAGTCGTGCACGAGCACCTTTGGCTTGCCAGTGATGGCGCGCGCGAATCGCAACACGAAACGATTCGCATCCGTGGCGCTCAGCGCAAACTGCCACTTTGGAAGACTGAAGCGCCGCTGCATCTCGTTGGCGACCCACACGGCATCCTGCGTCGGAAGCATCACGGTCGCACCGCGTGAGAGCTGGCGACTCACCGCTTCGCCGACCTCGCGGTGTGCGTGACCCGTCATTGCGCCCGTATCGCCGAGGCAGAGGTCGACGTATTCGTGACCGTCGATATCGGTGAACCGTGCCCCGCTGGCTTGCTCGAGAACGAGTGGGAACGGTCCGGGCCAACGGCGCATCCACGGCATCGGTACGCCACCGACGAGCGCGCCGGCAGTCTGCGCATGCGCTGCAGATTTCGGGTGGGTGTCGACGAAGCGTTGCGTCTCGCTCTTCATCAGCTCGGCCAATCGAGCTCGGTCAACGTGACGCATCAAGGTTCAATACTGCCATTCGTAGAATGTCTCCGTGCGCTCGACGACCCAAGCGCTCTCCGTCAACGGTGTGCGACTGATGCAGCGCATCATGGCGCTGGCCGAGGTCGGTGCCATCGACGGTGGTGGATGCAACCGACTGGCACTCACCGACGCTGACCGAGATGGTCGCGACCTCGTTCGTTCGTGGATGGTCGACCTCGGGCTCGTCGTCACCGTCGATGCCGT
The DNA here is from genome assembly GCA_009926705.1 of Acidimicrobiia bacterium. GTDB lineage: Bacteria > Actinomycetota > Acidimicrobiia > Acidimicrobiales > Ilumatobacteraceae > F1-60-MAGs027. Next base: position 10,213 of record RFOJ01000001.1, on the reverse strand, counting down.
CGGCAACATGATCGGCACCTGGAATGTCGGCAGCGGTGCGCCAGTCATGACCGGATCGCACATCGACACGGTTCGCACCGGAGGCAAGTACGACGGCAACTACGGCGTGTTGGCTGGCCTCGAAGTCATCGAGACGATGCAAGATGCCGGGATTGAGCCCTCGCGCCCGCTCGCAGTCGGCGTCTTCACCGACGAAGAAGGCGCACGATTCGCTCCCGACATGCTCGGCTCTCTGGTGTACGCGGGTGGCATGTCGGTCGAAGAAGCTCATGACGTCATCGCGATCGACGGTGCACGTCTCGGGGACGAGCTCGAACGAATTGGATACCTGGGGGCAATGCCCTGCCCTGGTGCTGCACCCCACGCGTTCGTCGAGTTGCACATCGAACAGGGTCCGCTCCTCGAAGTCAACGGCGTGCGAATCGGTGCCGTCACCGGCGTTCAGGGCATCTCATGGCAAGAAGTCACTATCCAAGGCCAGAGCAACCACGCCGGCACCACCCCGATGCACCTGCGGCGCGATCCGGCGTACGCCGCGGCTGCTCTCACCGTCTTCGTACGCGAACTCGCCGGACGTTTCGGCGGGCATCAGGTCTGCACCGTCGGAAAGGTCGACTTGCATCCGAATCTCACCAACGTCGTGCCGAGCCGGGCGGTGCTCACGCTCGACGTGCGGAACACCGACGAGCTCGTCTTGCAGCGAGCGGAGGCCGAGATCGACGCCTTCTGCAGCGAACTTGCCGAGCGCGAGAATGTCGCTATCACGCGTCGTAGCCTCGCCCGCTTCGAGCCCGTCGTGTTCGACGAACGTGTTGTTTCGATGGTTGAGCGTCTCGCAGCAGCACGAGGCAACACCGTGCAGCGAATGCCCTCCGGTGCGGGTCACGATGCTCAGATGATCGCCCGCATGTGCCCGACGGCGATGATCTTCGTACCGAGTCACAAGGGTCTCAGCCACAACGTGGCCGAACACACTGATGAAGCAGATCTCGTCGCTGGCGCAGACGTGCTACTTGACACGATGCGAGAGCTTGCAGAAATGTCGTTCTCGTGATGTTGTCGACAACCTTCGCACTTCCTTGTGGTGAGGCGTCATGAAAGGCGCATTGCGCGGAACGCCTCGAGTCGTGCGCGTCGCTGCTGCACAGATGGGGCCGATCCAACGAACCGACAGCCGAGAATCGGCGGTCGCTCGTCTCGTCGCACTGTTGCATCGAGCAGCCGACCAAAGTGCCCAGCTCGTCGTGTTTCCGGAACTTGCATTGACGACGTTCTTCCCGCGGTGGTTCGTCGACGACATCGCGACCGCCGACCACTACTACGAAACCTCAATGCCGTCCCCTGCCACCCAGCCGCTGTTCGATGCAGCCAAGCAGCGCAAGGTGGGCTTCAGTCTCGGATACGCCGAGCTCACTGCTGACGGACACCGCTTTAACACGCAAGTGCTGGTCGAGCGCGACGGCGCCATCGTCGCCAAGTACCGCAAGGTGCACATTCCGGGTCACGCGTCAAACGAACCCAATCGCCCTTTCCAACATGCTGAGCGCTACTACTTCGAACCAAGCGATGAGGGATTCGGTGTGTGGAACGCGTTCGGCGGTCGCATCGGCATGATGATCTGCAACGATCGCCGATGGCCTGAGACGTACCGCGAGATGGGCTTGCAAGGCGTCGAACTCATTCTCTGCGGCTACAACACGCCGCTCAACTACATCCCCGACCCGAGCCAGGATCGCCACGCCGGATTCCACAATTCGCTCGTCATGCAGTCGGGCGCGTATCAGAACGGCACGTTCGTCGTCGGTGTCGCCAAGGGTGGTGTCGAAGAAGGCGTTGACTCGCTTGCTGAATCGCAGATCATCGCCCCGTCTGGGGAAATCCTCGCTAAGACGGTGAGTGCGGGCGACGAAGTTGTGGTCGCTGAATGCGACCTCGAGTGGTGCAAGAACTACCAGAACACCCTGTTCGATCTGGATTACTACCGACGACCCGAGGTGTATCGCCGGCTCACCACCCAGCGCGGGGCCAACACCCGCGCCGACGGCAGCCCGCTCTAGGGCCGGCCTTACCGCGCGCCACGGGGGCCCGCCCCGCTCTGGGGCTGGGGCCTTCTGAAACCCCCGTCCGCCTGGCTCCGGGGTCGCCAGAACCCTCGACGTATCGATGGCTGGGGGTGGATTGGCAGGTCCCCCAGCCTTTGACAAACTGTAAAGGTGAGCGCGGGGGCAGCCACTGAGTTCGTCGTGAACGGCGTACCCGTCGTCGTTCGGCAACCGCATCCGCATCTGTTGTCGGCATTGCGCGAAGAACTGAACATCACATCTCCGAAAGATGGCTGCTCACCTTCTGGTCAGTGCGGATGTTGCACCGTTCTGGTGAACGGAAAGGCAGTCGTCTCGTGCCAGACGAGCCTTGAGAAAGCGTCAGGCGCGCAGATCACAACACTCGAGGGAGTTTCCGAAGAAGAGCGCGCCAAGTTCTCGCAGGCGTTCGCAGCATGCGGGGGTCTGCAATGTGGCTTTTGTATCCCCGGCATCGTCGTTCGCGCCAAGGCGCAGATCGACAAGAAGGGTGCAGCCCTCAAGCGAGAAGACATGGCCCGCCACCTTGGAGCCCACTTGTGTCGTTGCACGGGTTACGCAAAAATTCTCGACGCGATCGAATGCGTCGCAAAGAATGAAATACCTCCACTCGCCGCGGCCGGCGGAGTCGGCTCGCGAACTGTAAAGCACGAAGCTGAAGCGCTCGCTCTCGGTGACCGCGGATACATCGACGACATGCGCGTGCCCGGCATGCTGCATGCCGCACTGCATCTCACTGCGCACGCTCGGGCGGGTATCAAGGCCATTCGCACCGACGCCGCACGAGCGGCGGAGGGCGTTCGTGCCGTCTACACAGCGTCTGACATCCCGGGCGAGTTGATGGTCGGCATCATTTACAAAGACTGGCCGGTCATGATTCCAGTCGGCGGCCGCACGTCGTATGCCGGTGATGTGCTCGCCATCGTGGTCGCCGAGTCGCGCGCACAAGCGAGGGCGGCGGCTGGGCTTGTCGAGGTTGACTACGAGGTGCACACGCCGATCACCGACGTCGACGTCGCTCTTTCCACCAGCGAAGTTGCCGTATGGCAGACCAAAGACAATGTGCTCAGCACCAGCACGTATCAGCGTGGTGATGTCGATGCTGCACTCGCTTCCAGCAAGCACGTCGTGCGAGAAACCTTCCAGACGCAACGAATTGAGCATGCATTCCTGGAACCTGAAGCAACGCTCGCCGTGCCCTCCGGGAGCGGTGAGACGCGACGCCTACATGTGTACTCCGGCGGTCAAGGTGTGTGGGACGACCGCAACGACATCGCCCGAGTGCTCGGTCTTGCCAACGACCGCGTGACGGTCGAACTCATCACCAACGGCGGTGCGTTCGGTGGAAAAGAAGACATGTCGAACCAAGCTCACGCTTCGCTTGCGGCGTGGTTGCTCGACGCTCCCGTCAAGTGCGTCTTGTCGCGTGAAGAAAGCCTCCTCATGCATGCCAAGCGGCATCCGATTCGCATGAGTTATGAGATGGGCTGTGACGAAAACGGAAAGCTCACTGCCCTGCGCGTGCGTGCCGTGGGCGATTCGGGCGCGTACGCCAGTGTCGGCATGAAGGTGCTCGAACGAATGGCCGGCCATGCGAGCGGGCCGTACCACTTGCCTTCCATCGACGTCGAATCCATCGCCGTTCGTACCAACAACCCAGTCGGTGGCGCATTCCGCGGTTTCGGCGCCAACCAGGCACAGTTCGCGATGGAAGGCATGCTCGACCGCCTTGCCGAACTTGCTGGTATCGACTCGTGGGAGATTCGCCGACGCAACGTCATCCAACCAGGCATGGTGTGGGGCCCTGGTCAGTTGATGGACGACGGTTGCAACGGTGCACTCGCTTGTCTCGAAGCGATCAAACCGCATTACGACGAGGCGAAGAAAGCCGGAAAGGCAGTCGGTCTCGGTCTCGGATTGAAGAACAGCGGGCTCGGTAACGGCTTCAAAGAAGTCACGCGGGCAGTCGTGCGAATCGAAGACGACGGCTCGCTCGAAGTGCGCCACGGCTGGACGGAGATGGGCCAAGGCATCAACACCGTGGCGATGCAAGTGGCAATCGAAGAACTCGGTCAACATCTCGCCATCGACGACGACGAGCGTCGTGTGCGAGTGGTCGTTGACACGACCAGGGAACTTGGACTGGGTCAGACAACCGGCTCGCGCGGCACGCTCATGGGTGCTGGAGCGGTGCAAGACGCTTGCCGAACAGCACTCGAAGCAGGTCTCACCCGCGGTATCGACCATGTCGGTGAATACCGCGTCGACTGGACGACCAAGTTGGGCGATCCTGGGGTAACCAACCCAATCATCCACTCGACATTCGGTTACGCCACCCAATTGGTGGTGATTGATCGTGAGACGGGCAAAATCGAGCGCGTTGTTGCAGCACACGACGTCGGCCGTGCCGTGAACCCCACGCTGTGTGAAGGGCAAATAGAGGGCAGCATTCACATGGGTCTCGGCTACGCCTTGTCAGAAGACTTTCCCGCCGATCCGGAGACGGGCTTCCCCACCAATATGACGCTTCGCTCACTCGGCATCTTGCGCGCCAAGGACGTACCGCCGATGAAGGTGATGCTCGTCGAATCGCCGCAACCGAATGCGCCGTACGGCATCAAGGGTGTCGGCGAAATCGGGCTTGTGCCGACTGCTGGCGCGGTCGCAAAGGCTCTGCACGAACTCGACGGCGTGTGGCGCACCCACCTACCAATGCGTCGCGGCAACTCCGAAGAAGACTGATCCGATCACGATGACCGCCACCACTGCCAGTGCCGCATCCTCACCGGTGCTGAGCACTACACCTGGGCTCGTCAACGCGCACCATCACCTCTATTCGGCTCTTGCGCGCGGCATGCCTGGTCCAAGTCGGAGTCCGAGAAACTTCCCCGACATGCTCTCGCTTGTGTGGTGGCGGCTCGATGCAGCCCTCGATCTCGAAACTATTTACTGGTCAGCCAAGCTCGGCGCCCTCGAGGCTGCGCTCGCTGGCACGACGTGCATCATCGACCATCACGAGTCACCGCGAGCAATCGAAGGCTCGCTCGAAGCAATCGACAAGGCCTGCAGCGAAGTCGGTGTGCGCGTGAATGCTTGCTACGGGGCCACCGACCGCTGGGCTGACGACGGATCACTGCACGAAAAGGTGTCGCCGATCTCACGCATGACCAAGGGGGCCATGGCCGGCTTGGATGAGTGCGATCGTCACCTCAGTGCTGGAAAGCGCGGGATGGTCGGCTTGCATGCTGCCTTCACGTGCTCTGATGAGACAATCGAGGCCGCGGCCGCGCTCGCCAAGAAGCATGGCGTAGGTGTGCATGTGCACGTTGCCGAAGCAATTGACGACGTTGCTGCGGGCGCACGGCTGGAGAAACACGCCGCCGACGATTGGTTGCTCGTGCACACTGTGCATCTCGATCGACCTCTTCGTGGCCGCATCGCGCACAACCCCCGCTCGAACATGAACAACGGTGTCGGGTATGCCAAGCCGACCACGAAGCCCAACAAAGTGTTGCTTGGTTCTGACGGCATCGGTAGCGACATGGCCGAAGAGTCACGTCTCGCTTACGCGCGGCTGCGTGAATTTGACCTAGCTGCCACACCAGACGTGGTCGCGGGATGGATGCAAAACGCTCGAGAGGCATTCCCCGAGTCGCGAGACGATGTCGTCACCTGGCGCTATCCCGAAGCCAACTCGCCGTGGCACGGCGCTTTCACTACGGGCATGCGTGTCGAGCGAGTCGTTGCCGGCGGTCGAGTGATTGTCGACCATGGCACTTCGCTACTCGTCGACGAAGCGGAGACTCGCGCCAAGGCACGCGAAGCAGCCCGAAAGTTGCATCAACGACTGGAGAACATGTGACAACGCCCACCTTCACCCCGTTCACTTCGAAGGGCACCGCCCGAGTCGCGCTCTACTTGCAGGATGCGCATCGCATCCGCGAAGGAATGGAATTTGCAAAATATGCCGAGCAGCGCGGATTTGAAGCTGTTTGGCAGGCCGAGAGTCGACTCGTGCGCGAAGCAACGGTGCCAATGGCAGCGTTCGCTTCGGTGACTGAGACGTTGAAGGTCGGCTCGGGTGTCGTGGACTGCTGGAGCCGCAACCCCGCCCGCCTCGCAGCTACGTTCAGCACTCTGGACGACCTCGCGCCGGGACGCGTTCTGCTTGGTATCGGTGCATGGTGGGATCCGTTGGCCAAGAAAGTCGGCATTGATCGCGCCAAGCCCTTGCGCGCCATGCGCGAGATTGTCACTGCCGTGCGAGCTCTCTTGAACAACGAGAACGTCACGATGAATGGCGAGTTCGTGAAGCTCGACGGTGTTGAACTTGACTACGTCTACCAAGAGCGCCGGCCAAAAGACGTGCCGATCTACATCGGTGCCACCGGAATGCAGATGATGGAACTCACTGGCGAAATCGCCGATGGCGTCGTCTTGAACTACCTCGTCTCACCTGAGTACAACGCCAAAGCCATCGAAGCACTGGGTGCCGGTGCCGCAAAGAAGAACCGCTCGATGGATTCGATCGACCGGCCGCAACTCGTGGTCTGCAGCGTGCACGAAGACCGCAAGACGGCCCTCGACATGGCTCGTCTCATGGTCACGCAGTATCTCGGTCAACAACCGCACATCATGAAGGCATCGGGCGTACCCCAATCGCTCCTCGACAAGGTAGGCAGCGTGCTCACATGGCCGGCAACCCACGAACAAGTAGTCGCCGCGTCCAAGCACGTGCCCGACGAGATCGTGCAGATGCTCACCGCGAGCGGAACGCCGGCCGACGCCCGCGAGCAAGTGGCGCACTACATGCGCAATGGCGCGACCTGCCCGATCCTCTACCCGCTCGGTGACGTTCGGGCAATGATCGACGCATTCGCAGACTGGAAACCCGTCCTGTGAGCATCTACGCATGACCGTCGTCAACGCAACGAGCATTGAGCAGGCGCTCTCTGCTCTGGCGGCGAACCCGCAGGCAAGGCTCATCCAGGGCGGCACTGACTTGATGGTCGAAGTTAATTTCAATCGCACGAAAGTGGAGAACGTCGTCTCGCTCCGTCGCGTGGCCGAGCTTCGCCGCTGGCACCTCGACGACGAGACGAGCATGCTCCGCATCGGCTCGGGAGTCCCCTATGCAGAGATGGAACGCGCACCGCTGCGCGACTACGTGCCGGCACTTGCCGAGGCGGCTCGAACGGTGGGTTCACCGCAGATACGTGCAGCTGGATCGCTTGGCGGCAACCTCGGCACATGCTCCCCCGCAGGTGACGGCCTGCCCGTGCTCAGTGCGCTCGACGCGGTCGTTCACCTCCGCTCAAGTGCCGCAGCGCGCGACGTATCGGTGCACGACTTCATGGTTGGCGTCAAGCGGAACGCGAGACAACCGCACGAGCTCATCGTTGCCGTCAGTGTTCCGATTGTGCAGGGCTTCCAGGGTTACGCCAAGGTCGGGACTCGAAACGCAATGGTGATCTCCGCTGCTTCTGCATGTTTGGTGCACGATGCGAGAGCGGGCACGGTGCGAATCGCACTCGGAGCCGTCGCCCCCACCGTGGTACGCGCACGAGCAACCGAAGCCTGGCTGGCGACACAGACATCACTCGTCGGCAATCCGAAGGTGAGCGACACCCTCGCTCGCGAATTCGGCCAACGAGCTGCGGCCGAGTGTTCGCCAATCGACGACCATCGTTCGACAGCCGACTATCGCCGTCACGCCATCTCTGTGCTCGCGCAACGCTTGTTGTTGCGTGCCGCCTACGAATCGACTGCGACAACGAAGCGAGGTCCACAGTGAGCAACGAGTTCTACACGCTTCGCGTGAACGGCATGGAGCACCAGGTGCAGGACGCGTGGGCTGGTGAAAGCCTGCTCTATGTGCTGCGCGAGCGGCTCGGCCTCCCAGGCACCAAGGGCGCCTGCGAGCAAGGTGAGTGCGGGTCGTGCACGGTGATCATGGACGGCGAAGCTGTCTGTTCCTGTCTCGTCATGGCGGCGACCGCCGTCGAAGCCGACATCGTCACGGTGGAAGGTTTGGCGAGCGACGGCGAGCCAACCGACGTGCAGCAGTCGTTCGTCAACGCAGGTGGTGTGCAGTGCGGCTTCTGTACGCCAGGGCTCATCGTCGCGGTGCACCATCTGCTCGACCGCAACCCAGCACCGAGCGATCTTGAAATCAAAGAAGCCATCAGCGGCAATATCTGTCGCTGCACCGGCTACGGTCGCATCTTTGAAGCAGTGCGACAAGCGCGTGATACGCGCGCGGCAGACATCTCGGGTGGTGCGTGAGATGGCGACGAAGACCGACACCTCAACTCGCACTCGCCAGGGTGCTCTTGGCACTTCGGCCCTGCGCCCAGATGGCATTCCCAAAGTGCAGGGACGTTTCGCATTTTCTAGCGATGCCTGGGCCGACAACATGCTGTGGGGCGCAACGCTTCGCAGCCCGCACCCCTACGCGCGCATCCTGCGCATCGATACGTCAGCGGCACTCGCCATCAATGGTGTGTCGGCGGTCGTCACGGCGGATGACGTGCCAGGAAAGCTCACGTACGGCCTCATCGCGAGTGACCAACCGGTCTTTGCGCGTGACTACGTGCGCTACGCGGGTGAACCGGTTGCCGCAGTCGCCGCCGACCATCCAGAGACGGCCCGTCGTGCTTTGGCTGCCATCAAGGTCGACTACGAAGTGCTGACTCCCCTTGTTGATGCCGAGAAGGCGATTGACCCTTCACAGTCAAAGATCCACCCAGACGGAAACGTCATTCGTCGCCAGCGCATCGTGCGCGGTGATCAGAACCTCGTCGGTGAGGTTGTTGTCGAAGGCACGTACGAGATCGGTATGCAAGACCAGGCCTTCCTCGGTCTCGAAGCCGCCTTGGCGCTCCCCGACGACGACGGACACGGCGTCGAACTGTTCGTCGCCACGCAGTGGTTACACGAAGACCAAAAACAGATTGCGGCGTGCCTCAATCTCGAGCCGGAAAAGGTACGTCTCACGCTCGGTGGTGTTGGCGGCGCATTCGGGGGCCGCGAAGACATCAGCCTGCAGGTGCATTGTTGTCTGCTCGCTCTCGTCACCCGACGACCAATCAAAATGCAGTACGGCCGTGAGGAGTCGTTCTTCGGACACATTCACCGGCATCCAGCAACCATCTTCATGCGCCACCATGCCGATCGAGACGGCACCTTGCGACGAGTTGAATCAAGACTCGTGCTCGACGGTGGTGCCTACGCCTCAACATCTTCCGCGGTACTCATCAATGCCGTAACCCACGTGCAAGGCCCCTATCAATGTGAGAACGCGACGGTCGACGGCTACGCCGTACGCACGAATAACCCGCCATGCGGCGCGATGCGCGGTTTCGGCGTCGTGCAAGCGTGCTTTGCCCACGAGTCGCAGATGGACAAGCTCGCGGACGCGTGCGGTATCTCTCCGGTTGACATCCGCCTGAAGAACGCCATGCGGACCGGCGACAAACTCATCACCGGCCAGGTCGTCGAGAGCGTGGCGCCCGTCGAACGATGCATTCGCGAAACTGCCGCGATCCCAATGCCTGAACCGCTGCCCGAGTCCCCCGACCCGCTCGAGATTCCCGGCGGTTCGGGTCTTACGGCGCGTAAGTCGAACATCCGACGCGGTGTCGGTTGGGGTGTGTCAATCAAGAACTTGATGTACTCCGAAGGCTTTGACGACTACGCCACCGCTCGATGCCACCTGGCAAACGGCGTCGCCACACTTCAGTTCGCAACCGCCGAAGTTGGACAAGGTTTCGTCGTTCTGGCACAGCAGATTGCCCGGACCGTTCTTGGGGTTGACACCGTTCTGCTTGAGCCAATCTCTACGGCGATTGGTAGTGCAGGCAGCACGTCGGCTTCGCGACAAACGTGGATGAGCGGCGGCGCCGTCGACGGAGCCTGCCGACTGGTGCGTGAACGAATGTTCGAAGCCGTCGCCAAGCAGCACGGTCTCGACCCGATTCGTCTCGCCATCGACGGCACCGATGTGGTCGACACGATGGGTTCACTTCGGGTCTCGGTCGCCGAGGCGACGCGTGGACTCTCGTTCGACGAAACGTTTGAGCACCACCACCGCAAGACAGAAGAGCTCGACGAGAACGGCCAAGGCAACTGCC